>DCTI01000255.1:8378-14311 GCA_002329525.1 Negativicutes bacterium UBA1444 | reverse complement strand
CCTGATCCAGGCGCAGCGCGATTACTTTGGCGCCCACACCTACGAGCGGACGGACCGTCCGGGGACGTTCCACACGGAATGGACCAAACAGTGAGCGATCTGAGAATCTTTTCGGTATAGCAAAAAGGCTGCGGAAAAAACAAATTCGGTTTTTTCCGCAGCCTTTAATACTTTTTGCTGTGAACGGCGAATATTTACGGTTGCTTCGTCGTATTGAGGTCATCGGCAGCAGCCTTACCCGTCAGGGTCACATAGAAATAGCGCGTGCAAATCAGCACCACCAGCGCGGACAGGGCAAAGACCCAACGAAACCCGAAATATTCGGCGACTATTCCGAGAATGGCCGCGCCAAGGGCATTGCCGACATCTCCGGAAGCGGTCAGGATTGACAGGCCGGTACCCTTGATGGCGGGAGAAATGCGTTGGATGACGTAGATGGTGAGTGCGGGGAAAATGACGCCAAACCCCAATCCGATCAGGATGCCGGAAATCCCGAAAGTGAAAGTCGATGGATATACGGCGATGATCAGGGCGCTGCCTACATTCATCAGGCTGGCGACGGTGGCGACCGTTTCCGCCCGGAATGCCTGCGTCAGGTGTTGCACGCCGAGACGGGTGGCAATAACCGCGACTGCGAAGCAGATATAAAAGGCGGAATAGTCCTGGAGCGAGACGGAAACCGCATACAGCGGCACGAACGTGAACAGGGTGCTGAACACGAAATTGGAAGCAAACAGGCAGACGGTCGGCGCCCAGACGGCTTTCAGATGGAGGACGGAGGAAAAGGGAGGAACGTCGGCATCCCGAATCGGTGCAATCGGCCGGGCGCGCAGGATTGTGAACGAAACCGCGATGGCCAGCGCCAACAGGNNAGGATCAGACGGACAAAGCCGATTTCGTGAAAAATCAGGGGCGCCAGGCTGGTGGCGCTGCCCAGCCCGATCATGGTGAAAACGGTATACATGGAGATCGCGCTGGCGGTGTTTTGCGGCGACTCTACGCTGCTGGCGAAGGTAACGGCCGCCGTTGAATAAAACGACTGGGCTGCCCCCTGAATAAACCGGACCAGCAATAAAGGCCAAAAGTTGGTGAGCCAGAGAAACGAGGCGAAACAGACGCCAAGCAGACCCTGGCCAAACAGAATTACCGGGCGGCTGCCGCGTTGGTCGACGGAGCGGCCGGCCCAGGGCCGCATGACCAGCGCGCCGATCGCCATGATTCCCATCACCAGGCCGACCCGGGCGGCCGACATCCCCTGCAGGGACAGGTAGAGCGGCAATACCGGCGCGATCAGGTTGGCGCCGAACACGTTGAACGCCTGGATGCAGGCAATACTCTGAAATTGTCGGTTTCGGAACAGAGAAATCAGCGGACTCAGCATCGGCGGGCNNGGCGGGCCTCGATGATCTGCCGGGCCGTCACGGCGCCGATGATGACGCTGCCGCCGATCAGCGCGGTGACGGATGGGGTTTCCCCCATCAGCAGGAATACCCAGATGGGGTTGAGGACCGGTTCAATCAAGGTGATCAATACTGCCTCCATGGCCGTGACATGGGAAATGGCCCGCGTATAAAAGACATAGGCCAGGCCGAGCTGGAACACGCCCAGAAACACCAGCCCGACCCAGCCGGCCGGACTGGGCAGTGTTTCAAACATAAAAGGCAGGCCGGCCACAGCGGCAAAAATATTGCCGAGAAACACGGAGGCGGCCGGCGAGGCGTCCCGCTGCTTCCGCAGCAAAACGATGAACAGGCCGAACGTCAGACCGGTGAACAGGGCGCACAGGTTGCCGAGCAGATTCCCGGGACTCATCTGGTCGAAGAAAAAGAGAATCATGCCGGCGAGGACGGCGGCGATCGTCAACCAGTCGCGACGACTCGGCTGCTCATTGAGTAGCCAGGCGGACAACAGCGCGACATGCACCGGCGCGGTATATTGCAGCAGAATGGTGTTGGCGGCGGTGGTCAGTTTATTGGCAACGACAAACAGACTTACCGTGAGCGCGTAGGCGACGGCAGCGGTCAACTGGACCGGCGACCAGGTGATTTTCAGTGTTTTGCGGAATGCCACCGCGAATACGAGCGCCGAGATCGCGCTTCGCCCGCCGGCAATCGCCATCGGGTGCCAGTCGACCCATTTGATGAAAAAGCCGCCGGTGCTCCACAGCAGCGCCGCCAGCAACAGAAAAAGAATGGCCCGGCCGTGTTCCCGCCGGGCTCCCAGATGGGCAGGTTGTGACAAAGTTATTCCTCCCTGAGATTTCCCTGCTCGTCGAATTGCATTACAAAGGGTTCGGACAAAATCGTGACATTGGGCAACGCTTGCGCCTCTGGCAACAGAGCTGTCGAAATCATGATTTCGTTGAGCTGCAGGGTGTTTTTGATGCGGACCAGGCGGACCTGGCTGAGATCCAGGGCATTGGAGGTTTTCACCGCCGCCCGGATCGCGTCCCGGTCGCAGTCCAGTGTCGTGGGAATCGCGGTCGGACCGACTACGGTCGAAGTCAGACCGTTGGCGTACATCGCCTGGAGATCGGCTTTCTCGACCAGGCGGCGCGTCGTAAAGTCGGCGGTGCCGACGCCGTTGGCATTGCCGTTGGCTTTTTCGGTCAGGTCGAGGACAACCATCTTGGAGACTTCCGGCCCACCGGTGGGATAGNNGATAGCGGCCGGTAATGTTGGGATCCATGCCGTCGCCGGAAATATCTTTGCCGATTTCATCGATTACCAGCACATCGATCGGTGAGAAACAAATTCGCGGCATGGCGGCTTTCGCCTCCACTAGCAACTGCCGGTCGGTTTCAATCAGGTCGGCCGCACCGGTGACTACGATTTTGGCGACACGGTCGTAAGCGTTTTCCACCGTGCCAATTCCGAAAAGAATCGGCGCTTTGGCGATCGCTTCCCGGGCCATGGCCGGCACATGTTCGGCCATGTGCTTGAACCCGTAAGCATGACAGGTTTCCGCACCTTTTTGTTTGCCTAGGCCGATTGCGATCATTTTGGCCAGCCCGCTTTCGTTGGGGCCGCGAAATGCTGTGTGCGGCTTGATCCGATTGATCAGAACGATGCCGTCGGCTTCATAGGCGTGTTTGTCCACATATACCGGCAACCCGTTGGCCAGCCGGGAAATTTCGACCACTTCCATGGAAGACACAATCGGGCAATCCACGGTTTCTTGGGTAATTCCCAGATGCGCCAATACTTCCGCCTGCCCCGAGGCAGTGGCGCCGCCGTGACTGCCCATGGCCGGGACTACGAATGGTTCAGCCCCCTGTTTCTTCAGCTCGGACACCGTAGTGCCAACCAACGCCGGGATCTGATTGACGCCCCGACTGCCGACTGCAATGGCGATGCGCATACCGGGACGAACCCGGTCCAGTTGGCCGGATTGCTCCAGGATTTGTCGTAATGTTGCCGAAACATCCTTCACTTCCGGAGCCGGGAAGGCTTGGCGAATTTTAACCATTTGCGGCAAGGGAATGTCTTTCAACAGTTCTTTGACAATATCCATGGCAAATCCCTTCTTTGTCAATTTTTTCGCGCGTTGAAAAAGGGTTCTTAGACAAGTTTAATACATCTCGCATTAATATTCCAGCTGTAGTGAACAGTTCCTGCCGTTTTCCAGGCAGGAGTTTTTCGGGTCCATGTCAAAAGACACTGTTAATATTAAGGATGCGGTTTGCCGCCGCACGAGGTGATCATTTGAAACGAATGACAGCGTCGTATCGGGGGAAAAAGGGCTTTCCGCCGGGAACCCTGACCCATGTGGGCACCATATATGAGGAAAAGATTCGGGTACGTCAGACTTCTTTTGATCCTGCAGGTGCCGACAGCCGGGACCTGGAACGTTGGCAGGATTTATTGCCGTTTCGCAACGATCGGGCTGTTGCCTGGATTGAAATCAACGGGATTCATGATGTCAGGGCCATTGAAGAAATCGGCCGGCATTTTTCGATCCATCCGCTGGTTCTGGAGGATATTCTGAACACGACGCAGCGACCTAAGTTCGAGGAGTTTGACGATTATTTGTTTCTGGTGGCCAAAGTCCCGTTCGCCCAACATCCGTCGGAAAGCGCTGTCGGTTCCGCCCAAACCGTCTTAAAGACCAACCATCGTGTGGAAATCAGCTTTGAACAGGTTAGCCTGTTGTTCGGGAAAGACTGGGTTATTTCGTTGACGGAACGGGACCAGACCCTGTTTGACCCCGTCCGCGAACGACTCCTGACCGGGAAGGGGAGATTGCGCGGTCAGGGAGCTGACTATTTGGCGTATGCACTGTTGGATGTGATTGTCGACCAATTTTTTGTGGTGTTGGAAGATCTGGGCGATGCCATTGAATTCTTGGATGAAGAGCTGGTCCGGCGACCGGGGCCGAATTTGCTGCGACAGATTCATGCGTTCAAACGACAGCTGATGTATTTGCACAAGACGGTCTGGCCGGTCAGGGAAATCATCGGCGCGTTCGAGCGCTGCGGGTCCCGCTTCTGTTCGTCGGAAACGGGGCCATATCTGCGGGATGCCTATGATCACATCATTCAGGCGATCGATACCGTGGAAACGTATCGCGATTTGATTTCCGGCATGCTGGACATCTATTTGTCAAGCATCAGTTATCGACTGAACGAGGTCATGAAGGTTTTGACCATTATTTCCACCTTGTTCATTCCGCTGACGTTTATAGCCGGTGTGTACGGAATGAATTTCGAATATATGCCGGAGCTCAAATGGCAGTATGGGTATTATGGCGTATGGAGCATCATGATCCTCGTCACCTTGGGCATGCTTCGCTATTTCCGGCGCAAGAAATGGCTGTAGGCGCACAGAACAGATGAGGACACAGGTCCTATAAAAAATGAGACCGTGGTAGCACGCTGGAATCGCCGATTCTATTGAGGTTTCGCTGTGTCTCCTGTACAATGAAAGCACAATGGCGGAAGAGGGGGATTGCGTTGGTGAAATTGTCGAGCAAGGGACTGGTAGGCATTGCCCTGGCGCTCAGTCTGATCACGACCTTCCTGGTGTACAAATTTCTCCGTGAAAGCGCGCAACCTCCGGCGCCGGCCGATCTGGCCACCGTGGTGGTGGCCAAGGCCGATATCCCGCCAAAAACCAAAATTACGCCGGACATGGTGCAGGAAGCCCAGATGCCTGCCGAATACATACAGCCCGGTGCCGTGCGGACCATGAACAAGGTTGTGGGGATTGTCACCCGCGAGGCGATCGTGGGCGGGGAGCAGGTCCTGGAACGCCGCCTGCTGCTGGCCGTGAAACAGGCCGGCTTTACCGGCGCGATTCCCCCCGGTAAACGGGCTCTTACCGTCGCCGTCACTGATGTGACCGGCGTGGCTGGATTGCTGAAAGCCGGCGATTCGGTCGACGCCATCGTAACGTTTGACCAGCAGGTGGCCGGCGGCCACGTGAGTCAGATTTTGCTGCAAAATCTGCTGGTGCTGGCCGTGAACCGTGAAAGCGAGGCGCCGGCGGAACGTGACGCCAAGAAGGACATCGCGAAAGATTCCGGCGTGGTTAAACTGACTACGGTAACCTTGGCGGTGTCGCCGGAAGATGCCGCCCGGGTGACGCTGGCGGATGAAAAAGGAAAAGTTCGCCTGGCGTTGCGGCCCTATTTGCCGGAAGCGGGCGCAGTCGCCCTCCAACCGGTTACGCCGACCGACATTGTCGGCGTTCAGAAATCGGCGACCCAGCCCAAANNAGCAGCATCTGCTCCGCCGGCCGCCGCCAAACCGTCCGACGCCTCCAAAACGGTGCCGGGGGTCATGGTGGTCCGGGGAACAAAAATCGAGTAAGGGGCGATGAGACCATGAAAAAAGCGCTGATCGCGGGACTGATCCTGTTTCTTTTCATTGTCGCATCGCCGATGGAAACGTTGGCTGCGGAAGCTACGGCGAAAATGACGATTGGCGCTGGCCA
>DCTI01000255.1:0-8307 GCA_002329525.1 Negativicutes bacterium UBA1444 | reverse complement strand
GGTCGGCAAGCAGACCGGCTCCACTACTTTGATTGTCTGGTCGGGGTCCGGCCGGCAAAATTATTTGGTGGAAGTGTCGGCGGCTGATCCGGCGATTGCCAACGAAATCAAACGCATTTTGGGTTATCCCGATATCCGGGTGGCGAAAGTCAACAAGACCGTGATTCTTGAAGGAACCGTGAGCGACCAGTACCAGCGGGCCCGGGCCGAGAAGATCGCCGGTGCCTATGGCGACAAGGTGGTCAATCTGCTGGAAATCGCCAAGCCCGTCCAGATCAAGATCGAAGCGAAAATCGTGGAAATCAACCGCACGAAGACGCAAGAACTGGGTTTGCAGTATTACAGCAATTCCAGCACGACGGCGCCGGGAATATTTTATCTCGGACAAAGCCAGAGTAATCCAAAATCGCCTAACTCGAATACCTTTGGCAACTTAGGAACTTATGCTCCAGTCAACGCCCAGCTAAACCTGCTGATCCAAAACGGTTACGCCAAACTCCTGTCGCAGCCGAACCTGGTCACCTTGAGTGGTGACAAGGCCAACATCTTGGTTGGGGGCCAGATTCCCGTCCCAGTTAGCAACCAAAACGGGCAAATCAGCATTGAATGGAAAGACTACGGCATCAAGCTTGACATCTTGCCCGAGGCCAGCCTGGACGGGATTATTACCAGCAAGGTCAAGGCAGAAGTCAGCTCCATGGAATGGAATTCGGTCAATAAAATTGAACTGGGAACCAACATGAAAATTCCGCCGATCCGGATGCGCAAGGCCGAAAGTTCGATCGCTCTTGCTTCCGGGCAGACCATGGCGATCGGTGGTTTGATCGCCAACGACATCACCCGGGATGTCACCAAGATACCGCTGTTGGGCGACCTGCCGGTGATTGGCCAGCTGTTCCGCAGCACAAGCTTTGTGAAAGGCGAAACCGAGCTGTTGATTCTGGTGACGCCGACGATTGTCGATCCCGGGGCGCTGGTGCCGCCCATGTCGCAAGAACTCAAAGACCATTTGAACCAGAACCCGGCCAAGCCGGCAGGAGGTCAGACCGATGTCCGACAAAATCAGGGCGCTAATCGTTGATGATGTGGCGGCAACCCGTGAAAACATCAAAAAACTGATGGAATTCCATCCGGAGATAGAAGCGGTGGGACAGGCCGGGACCGGGGAGGAAGCGATTGCCCTGGCGAAGGCGCTGCGGCCGGACGTGATCCTGATGGACATCAACATGCCCGGCATGGACGGTATCGAGGCCACGGAGCGCCTGAGTCTGGAGGTTCCGGACGCGGCGGTCATCATCATGAGCGTCCAGGGTGAACAGGAATACCTTCGGCGGGCCATGATGGCCGGCGCCAAAAACTATCTGACGAAGCCCTTTACCGGCGACGAGTTGATTCACGCCGCCAAAGACGCTTACAACCGGGAACGAAAGGTTCGCGAAGCCTTGCGGGCCAAAACCGCGGACAAGAAACAGGGGAAGATCATCTGCATATTTTCCGGCAAGGGTGGCGCCGGGAAGACGACGCTGGCGGTGAATCTGGCGGTGGCCCTGGCCGGACGTCCGTTGACCAAAGTGGCTCTGGTGGATGCGGACATCCAGTTCGGCGACGTGTCCCTGGCTCTGAACGTGCCGGCCCGCAGCACTTTGGCCGATGTGGTGGCGGAAAAGGAAAACCCGGACGACGAGGTGCTGTCCCCCTATATGGCGATCTACAGCGACCAGCTTCATATTTTGGCCGCACCGGCGAGGCCGGAACAGGCGGAGAGCATTACCGGCAAACTGGTCGGCGCCGTGCTGAAACAATTGCGCCAATCCTACGATCTGGTTTTGGTGGATACGGCTTCCGCATTCAATGAGGCGACCATTGCCGCCCTGGATGCGGCTGATTCCGTCCTGCTGGTAGCTGGGCTCGAACTGCCGGCCGTGAAAAATACCAAGCTGGCGCTGGAAATCATGCAATCACTGGGATATGACGACGAAAAAATCATGTTGGTTTTGAACCGGGCAACACCGGAAGGCGGAATCGAAGCCGGAGAAGTCGAAACAACCCTGAAACGGCGGTTCGTTGCCGCCATTCCAACCGACGCCAGGACTGTCGCGAGTTCCATCAACCAGGGCCTGCCGTTCGTGCTGTCCCACCCGGCGACCGCCGTAGCCCGGCAGATGCAATCCCTAGCCGGGCTGGTGGCGCCGCCGGAGATGGTCGCTGCTGAGGCCGAGACTAAAAACCCCCGTCGCTTCAAACTTTTTGGCCGTTAGCCGATAGGAGCGCTTACGATGATTTTTCTCATTTCCGTCGGCGTTTTCCTGACTTTGTGCACTGTGACCGCGTTGGTCTACCAGCTCTCTACCGCCGAGAAGCGCGCTGTCGTCGGCCGCCTGGTACAGGTGGCCCAGGGAAAGTCAGAACCATCGTCGCCGGTTGACCGGTCGTATCAGGACCCGCAGGCATCAGGCCTACGGGGAATTCTGCGCGGAATCGGCAAGCATCTGGAATCCCCCCGCTGGAATCTGTCCTTGGAGCACCGGATGCTACGGGCCGGTCTGCCGTTGCGCAGCGGTGAATTTCTTGCGTTGTGTGGCGCGGCGGCTGTGCTGACCGGCTTCTTGTTTCTGCTGATCGGTGGTGGCACTGTGTTGCCCGGTGCTTTTGGCGGACTTATCGGGTTCTTTTTTCCGTTTCTGCTGGTGCGGATCAAAACGAGGAGGCGGATGCGGGCCTTTAACAGCCAATTGGGTGACGCGCTGATTCTGATCGCCAATTCCCTGCGCACCGGCTACAGTTTCATGCAGGCCGTCGACATGGTGGCACAGGAAATGCGGCCGCCGATTTCGACGGAATTCGGCCGGGCGGTGAAAGAGATGAATCTGGGTGTCCCGGTGGAGAATGCCCTGGGCAACCTGGCGAAGCGGATAGATTCTGAAGACCTTGACCTCGTTTTGACCTCGGTACTGATTCAGCGTCAGGTGGGCGGCAACTTGTCGGAGGTGTTGGACAACATCGCCCGGACGATTCGGGAACGGGTCCGCATACGCGGTGAAATTCGGACCATGACGGCGCAGGGACGGATTTCCGGGATTATCATCAGCCTGTTGCCGATCGCGCTCGGGCTGGTGATTTACACGATGAACCCCGGTTATGTCCGGGTTTTGTTTGTCCATCCCATTGGCCAGCTGATGCTGGGGGTGGCGGTAGTGGGACAGATCATCGGCGTCTTTGTCATCCGCCGCATCGTGGACATTGAAGTATGATGCACAACGTGGATATCAGCACTCTCGACAAAATTGTCAAAAAGACGATATCCAGCATCCGTGACAGCCGCGGCCAGATTTACGACGTTTATGAAATGGCCCGGGATGAACTGGAAACGGTGAAACGTGACGTCGAACGCATCAAGGACGAAACGGCCCTGGTCATTCAAAAAGTGGACGAACTGGAACGCAAGGAACGAAAAGCCCGGATCCATCTCATGGAAGTCAGCCGCGACTTCAAGAACCGGACGGAGGAAGAAGTACGGGAGGCCTATGAAGCCGCCCGCAAAATTCAGATTGATGTGGCGGTGACTCGGGAACAGGAACAAAACTTGCGACGCCAACGGGATGAAATGGAAGTACGGCTGCGCAACCTGGGCGGGACGGTACTCAAGGCGGAACAACTGGTGTCGCAGGTGGGAGTTGTGCTCGAGTATCTGGGAACCCAGATGAGTGAGGCTTTTTCACAGATCGAATCGCTGCAGAACGCCCATGCGCTTGGCGCCCAGGTCATCCGTAGCCAGGAGGAGGAGCGCCGGCGGGTCGCCCGGGACATTCACGACGGGCCGGCACAGGCGATCGCCAATATCGTCTTTCGGGCCGAAGTCTGCGAACGGCTGATTGATTCGGATCCTGCCCGGGCCAAGGCCGAATTGAAGGCGTTGCGGGAGCACATTCGCAACACTCTGGCGGAAATCCGCAAGATTATTTTTGACCTGCGTCCCATGGCCCTGGATGATCTGGGCCTGGCGCCGACCATTCGCGGCGTTCTGGACGTATTCCGGGAACAGTACGGGCTGGTTGCGGAAATTGCCGTGATCGGCAAAGAGCGCCGTCTGGAACCGCATATCGAGATCGGCGTTTTCCGGGTGGTACAGGAAGCCCTGAACAACATTATCAAACATGCGCAAGCCAGCAGCATCCGGGTGCGAATCGAGTTTGCCGCCGCCGGGGTGACGGTGCTGGTCGAAGATGACGGCAAGGGCTTCGAAATGACCGAGGCGGAATTGCCGTCCGGACATTATGGGATCATGGGCATGCGCGAGCGGATGCAATTGCTGAACGGGAAACTGACCATCAAATCGGCACCCCGACGCGGCACCCGGGTTACTGTCAGCGTCCCGCTGGAATGAACACCAGGTACCGGCAGTCCCCGGAAAAATAGGACTAGATACCCATGCCGGATAAGACTTGCGTACGATGGAACCTTCCCGCCGGCTTGCTACAATAGGGGCAGAAAACAAAACTGCAGGCAAGTCGGACGCAAATAAAAATTTAGGGAGGGTATTAACAATGTTCGCAATGATTACTNNAACAAAAAAGGTCAAGGCATGGTCGAGTACGGTCTGATTTTGGCTCTGGTGGCCGTTGTGGGAATGGGCGCCCTCGCACTGCTGGGACCGCAGGTTTCGGCACAGTTCACGAACATCAGCAACTCACTGTAGGAATTGGCAATAATTGTTCTGTCGAAATACCCCCGAGTGCTCGGGGGTATTTCCTATAAATAGCAACAAAGACAATTGGCGGGAGGCAGAGCATGAAAGACAACCGGAAGAGCGAACAGTATCTGCGGCTTGTGGCGGGCGGCTCCGTAACCGTATTTATGATTCTGACGATATTTCTGGCACTGATGAAACTGACACTGTCAGTCTCCCATTTTTTATGGGGTCTGCCGGTCATTGCCGTAAGTCTGCTGGACATCTTTTTTTTGACCCGCAGTCTGATTCGGCAGCCGAAAAACATTGACACCCGGATTTCGTCCCTGCTGATCGGCTTGGGCACAACCTTCGGCTTCAGTGTGCTGGTGATGGTCTTTTCGGGAACGCATGACGGCGGCGCCTGGCCGCGGGAACTGCATTTGCTGGGAGTCTTGCTGTCGCTGCTGCCTTACCCGTTTGTCATCTGGTCGTTGTTTTGCCTGGGCAATTGCCTGACGGTGGTCCCGGAAGCCCACGCGGTAGTGGCCCACGGCCCTTACCGCTATTCGAGGCATCCTTTGTATGTGTGTTACATGGTCTGGGCAGTGGCCAATGCATTGATGTTTCCAGGTTGGCCAATGTTATTGGCCGCCGGGTCCCAAATCGTTTGCCTGCTGATCCGGCTGCGTCGGGAAGAGGCTTTGCTGCTACGGACCTTCCCCGAGTACAGCCACTATTACGAGCGGACGGGGTTGGTCGGCAACTGGCTGTGAGAAGCTGCTCCCACTCCCACTGGACAAGGCTGCATTACGGCGGATGNNGAACTCCGCTGTTTTTTTTTTGCAGGAACAGTTGCCGCCAGTGTCGAATCAAAAACCGGTCTGATTATGGGACGACAGTATCGGATTAAAAGGGGAAGTCGGATTGGGTACGGGCGGACGCCTGCTGGTCATGGGCGATGTTCATGGACAATATTCCAAAATGCAGAAAGCCTTGGCGCTGGCGGATTATGATCCGGCGAGGGACCGGTTGGTCCTGTTGGGCGACTATATCGACCGCGGACCGGAATCCTGGCGGGTGGTCGAAGCGGTGCTCGGCCTGGTGGCGCAGGGGGCTGTTGCCTTGTACGGCAACCATGAAGATATGATGCTGCGGGCGCTGGCCAACCGGAACCGGGGTCGCCTGTCGGCGGCGGACGTGGAGCAATGGTATGCCAATGGGGGCGAAACGACCATTGCGGGCTACCGGGACGATGCCGAGACTCTGGAGCGGCACCTCGCGTTTTTCCGCTCACTGCCCCGCTGGCATGAGGAACGGGGGTTCTTGTTTGTGCACGCGGGAATCCGGCCGGAAGTGGCGCTTGCCCGACAATCGCTCCACGATCTGATCTGGATTCGGGAACCATATATTCTCGACTATGAAGGACCGCAGGACGTTGTTGCGGGACATACGCCAACCCAGTATCTGACGCGATACGAACTGTTTCCCGATATTGCGGACCCTGCCAAACCGATCGTGCGGTCGCATAAGTTTTTTATCGATACGGGAGCGGCCTGGGGCGGTCCGCTGACGATCATGGATTTGCCGACGCAAAAATATTGGCAGGCATAAGCCGCTGGATGACCGCTGGGCACGAAAAATAGGACTATAGTCCCGAGGGAATACGACGGCAATGTCAAATACATATATTGTTTATCGTGGCCTTTGTCAAAAGGAGTGATATCGCCTTGCCCGCTGAAGATGTCGGTTCGTTGATCCGCCAGTTTTACGCTTTGACGACTAAACTGGACAAGCTGTTCCCTAAACGGAGTTTCATTCCGGACGGGCATGTAGTCGAGAGTCTGTGCGAAGTTTTGGCCGCCCAGGCGTTCGACCTGGAATTGCTGCCGGCATCCAGTAAGGTGCATAACGCCAGGACCAAGGATCGTTCGGTCATGGTTCAGATCAAGGCCGCCCAGGGAGAAACGCTGGTGTTGCGGAATGATCAGATCCCCCAACATTTGTTGGTTCTGAAAATATCGGCGCTCGGCATGCCGGAACTGATCTTTAACGGTCCGGGCATTATGGCCTATTCCACGGCAGGAAAGCAGCCTGCTAATGGACAGCGGACGGTACGACTGAATACATTGCGGAAACTACCGGTGCCTCCCGAGGACCGCCTGCCAGGCCAGGGATTCGAATAGCGGCTGAAACGGAACGAAAACGTTCCGTTTTTTTTTGTCCGTGATACAATAAGGTTATTGGAAACAATCAACTGGAGGAGGCGCCGAACAAAGTTGTTCAGACGATGGGGGCGGGCTCTTGACAGAATTGTCCGGGCTGTCGACAGTCTGCCGGCAAAACGGTCGCCGGCCAAACCGGCGGCCCAGCCGGCGGAGGCGGTGCACGCCCGGGAGATGCTGGAGCGGATCCGCCATGGCGAATATGAATTTTCCGGGGCGGAAATCTGCGATATCCTGCGGCGTAATAACTGGCTGGGAACCCGGCAGGCGTGGTTTGAATCGTTAAGCATTCCGGGCGACAACCTGGCCGAATTGGGGGTGCGTGTCCCTGGGCTGGGGCGGCTGACGGTGTTGCTGGCGATTTCCGACCTGTGGCATGACTGTCGGGTTTCGTCGCTCGACTTCCAAATCAGTGGCGTTACCCGCGAGAATTGGCGCGGGGCTTTCTACCAAAAAGCCCTGGAAAAATTTCTGATCTGGCTGCTATACATGCTGCTGCGATGGAACGGAGCCTGGCGACATGCGTCCTTGCGCTTTGTATTGCGAACGAACCGGACAATTCGCCTGTATGTCGAATGGCCGGAGAAAAAATCGCCCCTGTTGGGAAATATCAGCGTGATTGGCGCCCGTATCCGCAAGGATTCGGTGGTTTTTTACACGTTTCGTCGCTTTGCCGAAACCAAACGTGACATCGGCATCAGTCTGTCGGGCAGCGGAACGACGGCAAAACCCTCCGCCTTTTCCCAGATCGCGGTGGTGTTTTCCTGGATTTTGTTGGGCGCGTACGCCTTCGTTCTGGTGCATGTCACCCTGCCGGTCCTGAGCGGTGCTTTTCAGTTGATGCCGCAGGATGCGACGGCGTGGCACATCTGGCTTCTGACACAGATTTATAATTTGTGCGTAATCTTGCTGTCCTACTTTTTTCTGCGTATTACTATGCTGCCGTTATATCTGAAATGGAATAAGTCTAAAGAGGACCTGGCGACGCTGATGTCGCTGGAGGAGCGGGATCACCAGTATTTGCGGCCGCTGACGGAGCTGGTGAAAAAGATGCAGCAGGCGGGACAGGTTTCTTTGCCCCGCCAACCGCGGCAAATCGCCGGGACCGTCACCACGGAGACGATCGCCCAGATGATCGAACTGATGAGCAATATCCGCGAACAATCGCGCCAGCGCCTGCTCGGAATGACCAGGATGCGTCGGGGTTGGGTGCAGGATCTGCTGATTGGCTATGTGTTCATTTTTTCGTTGGAATGGATGTATTACAAGGGATTGCTGACGCCGTTATCGGTGAGTATCAAATGGGTGAACCGGATCATGGTGGGGCTGTTTTTACCGGATTGATTGATGGACGCCGGACGCTATTTCCGGTATCGGTTAAGATGTTCTGCTCCTCCTGCCTGTAGGAGGATTTTT
>DCTI01000154.1 GCA_002329525.1 Negativicutes bacterium UBA1444 | reverse complement strand
TCACGGCTGAGGCGGACGGTATGGCCACGCTCGCGCAGCCGGGCGGCGACGAGGCGGGCGATGGTGAGGACGACGGCGGCTTCGCTGACATCGCCGGCGCAGGCGCCCGGCTCGCGGGGGCCGGAGTGGCCGGGGTCGATGAGGATCTTCATGCGGTCACTGTAAGCGGCGCCGATCGACAGGCTCGCCGGCCGGATTGTCTTCGTCGATGTCGTCATTGTCGAACTCTTCATCGTCATATTCGTCGTCGTCCTCGATCTCGATGATGTCGATGGCCGCCTCGACAAGTTCCTTGGCTTCGTCGACCCGCCGCCGCTGTGCGCCGGTCAGCGGCACGGTCTGTTTGACGACGTTCAGGATGGCCAGGACGGCTTCGTTGTATTTGATCCATGGGTTCATTTATGAGGACCTCCTATCATTTTTTCTGTCTCCTAGAGAATTTTGATTTATTCCGGTGGCTGTAGATTATCGCAGGAATTCGTTACGACTTAAGATTGGCTTAGCCGGCCGGTCCGAATGCTCCATCCTGTCGCTCGGACCTAAAATCAACATCCTGTTGATTTTACNNTACCGTCAACGCTGCATCTTTTCGTCGACGAATTACACTGCTCAATCTAATGCCACCTACATAAAAGCCAAAATTCTCTTCTGACGCAACATAATGCTATGCCTGACATTGCGTCTGGCAGTCTTTCGGACATTGCGTATGTCCAGATTCAGTATTGTGGCGGCGGTATTCCCGGCACTCGAGGCAGCGGTTGCTGTGCTCCTCGAGGCGTGCCGCGAGCGCCGCGGCTGCCCGTTCGAAGGACTCGAGTTTCTTGTCCAGACGAATGAGCAGCCACATGGCGACCGCGATCGGGAAACCGACTTGACCGACCATTTGTGTCAGTTCCATGTCGTTTCCCGCCCGGTTCAGACCAGCGGGGTGGTCTCGGATGTGTGGATGCGGGCTTCGCCGATGCTGACCAGTTCGCCGGTTTTCGTGGCGAAGATGTTTTGGGTGATGACGGTCTGCATGACGGCGGTGGCCTGGGCCAGCGTGAGGTCGTCGCGCGGGTCCTGCACGTTCATGGTGTGCTGGCTGTCGAGTGAGGTGCCGAAGACGAGTTCTGCTTCCTTATCCATGGCGGTTTCCTCCTTTCTGCAAGTTTTCAGTTTTAGGTTCCAGGCAGGGTGCAACTGCAGCATTTCGGTTGCTGTGGCGATCATCGGCGTTCGTTACGGTTCGCGTCGCCTTTGCCGGGCCGTCCCGAATGCTCCTTCCGGTCGCTCGGGACTAAAACCGNNGTCGGTTTTACCCGGACAAACAGCTCCGCTTCACCGACGAATGACACGATTCCCGCCAATGCAAGCCTGCATGATGCGGTCGCACCCCTTCCCACGGAAAACGCGCAGCAACAAGAATTTATGATCTTAACATGCTACTGCAGTCCCTCACCGAACGTTTACTCGCTGGTGAGTTCGATTTCGTGGGTGCGGCTGATGCTGACGATCGGCCACTTCTGCAAGCTGCCGATCGCCATGGCGACGTCGTAGACGGCCTGGTCGGTCGCGCTGGCTTTCAGTCCGGTGAAGTTCCGGGCCCGCAACGTTTCCTTGCCATCGGCGCTCTCGGCCACGTTGATGGTGAGGCGGCCCGATTGCGGATTGCTGGTAACAGCCATACTTCATCCCTCCTTTGCGAAAGATTTCCCGGGAAATGCGAAAAGGCACGACCGGTCAGTCGTGCCTTTTCGTGAGGCGGGAGTTGGATCTATGGTAAACGCGAAACGCGTTATACCCATATTTTTTGCGCCTTTTCTCCCGCCAAAGCGCTATGAAGTTTGTCAAATCAACCTTACGGCTATATTATATTCCCGCAAACCCTCATCGTCAAAGGGTTTAGCTTGCGTCAGACGAAAGTGGCGGCTGACGCAAACTCGCCGGGGTGTTGAAGGTGATGATCTGGCAGGTACCCCTGAGCCGGTCGACCATCCGGTCGGTGTAGCGGCTGCGCAGGGCGGCGCTGCCGAGGTTCGTGGTAATGATGGTCGCGCGCCGGCGGTTGTAGCGTTCGGCGATGATGGCGTCGACTTTCGTGAGCGGCCAGCCGCTCGACCATTCCGCGCCGAGGTCGTCGAGCACGAGCAGCGGCGTCTGCCGCAGCCGGATTTCGAATTGGTTCCATTCGTCCGGAGATACCGCCTTGGCGGCGAAGATGTTGTCGACGAGCGACGGCATGGTCAGGAACCGGGCCTGGCCGCCCCGGCGCAGCCAACATTGCAGCACCGCCACCGCCAGGGTGGTTTTCAGGGTGCCCACCGGTCCCCGCAGCAGCAGGCCGCAGCCTTGCCGGATGTTGTCGTCGATCGTGTCGGCGTAGCAGTGCACGGCGTCGACCTGGCCGCGGAGTTCCGCCGGCACGCCCCGGGCTTCGATGTTCTCGAACGTGGCCTCGTGGTAGCGGGCGAAGACGCCGCAGGCTTCCAGGCGAGCCGCGNNCCGCGTCACATTCCGCGTCACAGTCCGTGCTGCTGCTCGCGCCGCCAGTCGGTGGATCCAGGTCGGGCTCGGCCGGCGCCGGCGCCGCCTGCGCGTATCCTCGGAATCGGTCCAACATTGCCTGCCAGTCGACTTCCGACACTTCTGCCATTCTGTTCTCCCTCCCTGGTAACACCACTAGTGTTTATAACGTTTATAACGTTTGGGGTTTTAGGTTTTAGGAGTGGCTCCGAATCTTGATTTTCCGGCCTTTTCGCGGATTTGGACGGGTCCGCGGACCCATCCGGGGACCCGTCTGGGGACCGGTCATTGGACCCGTCTGCTGATCCGTCCGG
>DCTI01000265.1:1574-7769 GCA_002329525.1 Negativicutes bacterium UBA1444 | reverse complement strand
TTGTTTGGCCCTAGCCTTTTTTTCCGGATCCCGGTGATAGAATAGCAGATCACCGCCGGACTCAATATCGGCGTCAAACAGATTTTTCATCTCTTTTCTATGAGCTTCGTTATACGCCATATAGCGATATTGCCGGTTCACGACAAAAAATGGAAACACTAAGCCTTCCACCACGCCATGAATAAATGTTTCCTTTCGCTGCAACGATTCCTCCGCCCGCAGTTGATTCGTGACATCTACGCCATAGCATAACATGCTGCCTATCTCGCGCCATCCGCCTATGGCGAAGCAATGCCAGGAGACTCTGCGGAGTTCTCCCGATTTCGTCACAATGGGCTTGTCGTGCGTTCCAATATACTCCGGCTGCAGGCAATCTTGGAAGTAGTCTCGGACAGACGCTTTGTGATCCGGCGGCACCAGCAATTCGATTCCATCCATACCCAGAACTTCCTCGCCGGTGTAGCCGGTGATTCTTTGTGCGGTCTCGTTGAACAAGCGGATTCGTCCCATGCTGTCCAAAAGAATCACGATCACATTGGCGGCACGAAGCAAGCAGTCTGAAAAAACCCGAACTTCTTGCAAATCCTGGGTCAATTTTTCATTAATCGTATTGTCCCGGATGATGCTTACCACAATCCGCCCATCCGGAAAATCGACGCCGCGCGAATTCACTTCCACCGGAAACGTTCGCCCGTCCTTGTGCCGATGCGTAGTTCGAAACATGATTCCGTCACCAGCGGCGCGGCGGAAAAAGTCCTCAAAATCCGCCAAAGTCTCCGGTGCGCGCAGGTCCCGAATGTACATGCCGCATATTTCAGCCCTGGTATAACCATACATGCCTGTGGCGTGAAGGTTCGCATAACAAATCCTGCCATCGAGTCGGATACCCAGAATCGCATCGCAGGCCTTCTCCGCAATACATTGGAAAAATGCCGCATTCCACTCAAGATTCCTGATTTCCGTCTGACCCTTGTCCGCCTTATCCATTCAGCATCGCTTCCTTCCATCCTACAACTAAACGGCACTTTGCGTTCCTCGTAAAATGCCGTTCGTTCCAAAAAGAGGTAAACATAAGACACCCATCTATTTTCCTATTTTGTATAAAATTATAAACTTCATTGCCAACTTGGCGCAATGCCCGGCCGGAACAGGAGTGTGATCACTTGCTGGACCGCTGGACCTATTTGAACGAATTGGCGGAGATATTGGCCAAAAGCCCAGAGCATTGAGCATGCTCTGGGCTTTTCTCTCTTCGTGCGTTTTTTATCTCCACTCCCGGCAAGGCAAGGCGCCTTTGCTGTTGTTTCTTAGCTAGGCCAGCAAACGCGGAAATTGTTGACGGCAGTCTGCAGTTCCCTCCTTCAACCCGAATCTCAGCCCTTCGCGATCACTTTTCCGTACTCCACGGCCTCCTGTTGCGCCGCCGCGTCGGGATTCCACAGGTTGCGCATCCCGTCGCCGATCAGGGTAAAGCCGGCGCCGGTCAGAAGCTCATTCAGAACCTTCACGCCCTCGCCGCTCCAGCCGGAGCAGCCGAACGCGGCCGCCTTCTTGTTCCGGAATTTCAGTTCCTTCATCAAATGAATGATCCCGACCGTCGAATGCAGAACGCTGTTGGAGACGGTCGGCGAACCGACCACGACGGTCTTCGATTTGAACACCTCGGTGATCAGATCATTGTCATCGGTTTTGGCCACGTTGAACATTTTGACGACTACGGCCGGATCGGCCAGGGCAATCCCTTCGGCGATCCGCTCCGCCATTGTTTTCGTCCCGTTCCACATCGTATCGTACAGGATCGTGATTTGGTTTTCCTGATAATCATTGGCCCACTGCGCGTACTTCTCGACGATCTGCAGCGGATTCTGCCGCCAGAGGGCGCCGTGGCTGGTTGCGATGATGTCGATCGTCAGGTTCAACGCGGCGATCTCCGCCAGCTTCTTGCGCAACATCGCGCTGAACGGCGTCAGAATGTTGGCGTAATACTTGATCGCCTCGCCATACAGTTCGCAGGAATCCACCAGATCGTTGAACAGCATTTCGGTCGCATAATGCTGCCCGAATGCGTCGTTGCTGAACAGCACGTTGTCCTGGGTCAGGAAGGTCGCCATGCTGTCCGGCCAGTGCAGCATCGCCATTTCGACAAAAATCAGTTTCTTGCCGTTGCCGACATCCAACTGATCGCCGGTTTTCACCACCCGGAAGTTCCAGTCCTGATGATACTGCCCCTTCAGGGACTTGACCGCGTTCGCCGTGCAATAGATGGGCGTCTGGGGGATCCGTTTCATCAGGGCGGGCAACGAGCCGCTATGGTCGACTTCGCCGTGATTTACCACGATATAGTCGATCTTGTTCAAATCGATCTCGGTGGCCAGGTTGGTCACGAACTCCTCCGCGAACGGCAGCCAAACGGTATCGATCAGCACCGTCTTTTCCTCTTCCAGCAAATAGGAATTGTAGCTCGAACCACGATGTGTCGACAGCTCTTCCCCATGGAACGTCCTCAACTCCCAGTCCACTTTTCCGACCCAGGACACGTTGTTTTTGACGACCTTTTTCAACTTCCTCACTCCCCGCTTATTATGAATAAAGTTTAAGCACTAAATACAGAACGATTCCGGCAATTAACAAGATGTTGATCATTTTTTTGTATGACTGCGACTGCGGTGTCACCGGCGCCGGCGCTTTTTGGCCGATCGGCGTCCCGCAGTTGGGGCAGGCTTTCCAATCGTTCGGAATAACCATTTTGCATGACTTGCACTTCATGAAATCTCCTCCTTGCCCACAGGGCTGCTGGGTCTATTATATCATAATGAGCGCTTTAACCTTGACGCTGGAGCCGGGCCGCCGGACGGCCTTTCATCAGCAGTGCGACCAACCCCGCCGCCAACGGCAGCAAGAACAGGACAAAAATCGCCGCCGCCAGGCCCCAGCGATCACCGATGCGGCCGATCAGGATCACGGCCAGACCGCCGATTCCACCGGCAAAACCCATCGTCAACCCCGCCGCCAGGGCCTTATTGTCCGGAATCGCCTCCTGCGCCGCCACCACGGTAACGGAAAAACTCGAAAGCAAAGTCGCTCCCGCCAAAGCCAGAAAGATCATGCTCAAAGCGCCCTGCGTATAGAAAAAAGCAAAGAACAGCGGCGAAGATAGCAACAAGGAACCGACGATCAACTGTTTCCGTCCATAATAATCGGAGAGGAATCCGCCCAAGAGCCCCCCCACCGCGCCCGCAAACAGCATAATCGTCAACAAATGGCTCGCCGCGATATTGGACAAGTTCTGCGACTTGAAATACAGAGGCAGAATCGCCAACATTCCGGAGTAGGACAGCGAACGGATCGCAATGACACCGATAATGGCCGCCAGTTCGCGTGTAGAAGATTTCAGGGATTGGATCACTGCGGAAAATTCCGGAACGGGCCCCGACAACTCCGTGTTGCCCGGCGCGAAGAAATACAACAACACAGCCACCAAAAAGCCGGGGATTACCGTTACGGCTGTGGCGCGCAACCCATACGCCTCGAACAGGGGCACCAACAACAGCGGCCCCAGGGCAAAGCCAACATTGCCGAAAGCGACAAAGAACGAGAGCATGACGGCTTTATAATCACCGCTCAGGACATTGACCATCGTGGAAGCCTGCGGATGAAAAGCGGCTGTGCCCAAACCCGCCAGCGCCGCCAGAAACACCATCAGCCAATAATTGTCCACCCAGCCGGTCAGGCTGAGCAGCACCGCCATCCACAACGTTCCTACATGAACAAGCCAGCGCTTGCCCTTCCGGTCCAAAAAATAGCCGAACAACGGTTGCACCATGGACGACGTGAAAGTGAACGCCGATACCAGAATAGTGGCGCGGGTGGCGGTGAAGCCGGGGCTGAGAACCACCAGAAACGGGAATAGCTGCGGCAAATAATTGCTGTATAAATCGTTGAACATATGAGCCAGGGACAAAACGCCAATTTTCGCATACTGGATCTGAGTACGAGACTGCATGGACAATGCTCCTTTCGCCCTATTACGCGCCGGTTTCGATGTCCTTCAAGCGAAGAATATCCTGGAGAAATTTTAATATTACGGATTGTTCATTGACGCTGTAGCCGGCCAATACCGCCAACTTGTCCTGTCTGGACTTGGCATGGCAGATTCTGTGCTCCTCGAAGATCTGCCGCCCGCCCCGCGTCAGCCGGAAATAGATTTCCTTGTTATTCCCCGGGCGTTGATAACTTTCAATCAAGTCTTTGGCCAACAGTTTTTTGGTAATTTTGCTGATGGCTCCCCGGGTCAGCCGCATTGCGTCGGCGATTTTGGTTACATTCGCATGATCAGTGACGCCGATTTGATCGATACAATGCACTTCGGCCAAATTCAGGCCGTCCAATACGACGGAATCGCCATGGCGCAGCAATGCCGAGCGTTCGGCAATTTTCGTCAGCAAATCGATGATTTCCAGCATTCGGTCCATAAGCGTCCTCCTTTTTGTTTACTTGGAAACAATAAAACTATAGCAGGTTTTTGTTTCCTCGTAAACAAAAACCTGCTTGACAAATATCTGCCCTATTCCGAATGATCCCGACTGCCTTCAAAAGTGCATCGGAGCAGCGGCAAAGAACGCCGGACTGGGTTTACAACAACGTAAACATCACCAACAGCGTGGCGACAATCGTCGGTATCGCATTGCGCTTCGCCAGCTCCATCGGGTTGACCCCGGCGATCTTGGCGCAAATGATCCCTGCCCCCGCCACCGGCGACATGGTTCGGCCCAACCCGGCACCGATCTGGGCCATGGAGCCAAGTTCGATCATTCCGTAGCCAAACTGCGCCGCATGCGGCGTAACAGCGCCGTTGAAGGCCAATGCCGCCGCATTGCCGGACCCGGACACCACGCCGATAATAAACGGTCCGAACGCCGAAGCCACTTTGGCAATTTGTTGCGAATTCTTCATGACATCAATCAGCGCCCCGGTCAAGCCAATCACGGTCATCCCTTGCGTAAATACGGCCGCCGCCGCCATCAGGCCGACGATATCGGNNATATCGGCGAACCCGTCCCCATTGCCCTTGAAAAACTTCTTCGTTGCCTCGCCGACATTGACGCGAGTCACCAGCATTCCGAGCGCCGTTCCCGCGACCATGGCCTGCGGCACGGTGAATTCCGGAATCAGATGAACCTGCTTGCTGCCCAAAATCAATAGCGCCAGCGGGACCACCGGAATTAGCGCCCAAAGATAATTGATGCGAAAAGCGTCTTCATCCTCGATCGTTTGCCCGGAATGTTGACTGTCCGCCCCTTCTTTCCGAACATGGGCGATAATGGCCAGCAATACCGCCGCCACGACAGCGGCCACCATCACCTGTGCGCTAAAGGCGGCAATGACCGTCATCACATCGACCTTGGCCATTTTCGCTATTTGCGGATTAAACATCAGGCCGGGGCTCATGACGCTGCCCCAGGTTCCCAGAAACACCGCACTGGCCGCCAATGCCGGGTGAACCCCGGTGGCAATCAGCGTGGGAATCAGAAGCGCCCCCACGGCCGCGGCCGCTCCCGCCGCACTCGGCAGCGCAATGTTGATGGCAAAAGTGGCGAGCGCCGCACCCGGTACCAACAGTATCTTTACCTTTTTCAGCAGATTGGTCATAAAGTACACGAGATGCTTGGTGCACCCGGTATAATCCATCACATAGCTAAACCCCATGACCGTGCAGATCGTGGGTACCAGCCCGCCCTCAATCATCGTCTTGACAAAACTTTCGAACGCGCCGACCAATCCTCCCCCGAGAATGGCCATCACCGCTCCGGAAACAAACAGGACCAGTCGTGTTTCGTAGTTTTTAATGATTGCATAGAATGTCGCAATGACAATGGCCAACCCTACCCAAATCATCAGATCCCCTCCCGCTTGCTTTCAGTATTATCGTTGGCTACATCCGCCATGACTTCGGTCAGCACATCAATGCCGGTCATGATATCTTCGATCTTCGCAAATTCCTCCGGCGTGTGACTGACCCCATTGAGGCAAGGGATATGCATCACGCAGGTCGGAACAATCCGGGCGATATTCTGGGAATCGTGACCGCCGCCGCCAATCATCCGCAGATGGGAAACCGCCAGCTTTTCGCAGGCGTCGGCCGCCGCTAGCATCAGACCGTCGTCCAGGTGCACCGCCTTGGCCGAGGAAATCACG
>DCTI01000265.1:238-1541 GCA_002329525.1 Negativicutes bacterium UBA1444 | reverse complement strand
TCGCCTTCAACATTCCGACCGTACCGACGACGCCTTCGCCTGCCGCCGCGGCGGCGTGGTCGCGAACTGCCGTGACAATGCGGGCAGCCGTCAACAACGCATCATGCCGGACATCCATCGGCGTGGTGCCCGAATGGGCCGGCGTGCCATATACTTTGATGGACAACCGGATCGGCGCTGAAATATCCGTTACAATCCCAATAGCGACATTGGCGTTTTCCAAAACCGGTCCCTGCTCGATATGCAATTCAAAAAACGCCTTCAATTCCGCCGGATTTCGTTTCGCCGACGCAATGTTTGCGAAGTCCAAGCCGCGAGCCGCCAAAACCTGCGGCACCGTATTGCCTGTCGCATCCTTCATCGCCGCCCATTTTTCCGGATCGGCCATGCCGCAAATGGAACGGCTGCCCAGATGGGCAAACCCAAACCGGCTGGACTCATGGCCGGCAAACACCCACACCTCCAGAGGGTTTCTAGTCAGCCCCCGCGCCTGCAACCGCCGCACCGCACACAGCGCGCCGATGACACCGACNNCCGTATCGACATGCGAGCCAGCCGCCACTACCGGCGCTGCCGGGTCGCTGCCGGCCAGACGGCCGACGATGTTCCCGACCGCATCCATCCGGACCTGCAACCCCATTTCCGCCATCGTATCCATGATCAGCCGCTTGGCCTCCCAGTCCGCCTCCGAATAGGCCAGGCGCGTGTACCCCGGTTCCGTCTTGCCGATCCGTCCCATTTTTTCAAACATCGTTTCCACCCAAGCTTTGTCCAATAACCCCATCCCCTTTTGCGTGATTCGTTTGAATTGTCGAATCAACTGTACCACAAAGCAGCCGGCCCGATGATACGGAGTTGTTATCCTATCATTCACACAAACTATCCTGGGGATGCGCCGCCTTGGCCCGCACCCCATTATTCCCGCCCGGTGAAACGTGCTATACTATCATTGGCGGCTGAAATAGCATCTGTTAGGTCGAGGAGCAGGCATGGAACTCAAGCAACTGGAATATTTTCTGACCGTAAGCAATCTGAAAAGCTTCACCCGCGCGGCGGAACAACTGTACATATCACAACCCAGCGTAACGACCGCCATCCGGCGACTCGAGGACGAACTGGGGATCGTCCTGTTCGAGCGTAATAAAAAGCAGGCCGTGCTGACCCCGGAAGGCGAAATATTCTACAGCCACATTTCGATCGTAATCGACGATGTCTCGAAAGCAACGCAAAAAGCCGCTGAGCTTAGAAACTTGAACAGCGGCTGTATCAAATTGGGCATTTCCCCTGTTACCAGTTTATCGGT
>DCTI01000265.1:0-230 GCA_002329525.1 Negativicutes bacterium UBA1444 | reverse complement strand
TCAAAAAACTATTGGAGGAAGAGCGGGTCGACCTCGGTCTGGTCATCGGCGACGACACTATGGACGCCTTGGACTTCATTCAGCTCGGGCAACAGGAGCTGGTTGCCTACACTTCCCCGTTCCATCCCTGGAAGAATCGAAAAAGTATCCCGCTGACCGCTCTGAAGCACGAAGCGTTCATCGCTCCCACAGACACTTGCGCGCTGCGTCATATATTAGACGCCGAATTC
>DCTI01000082.1 GCA_002329525.1 Negativicutes bacterium UBA1444 | reverse complement strand
ACGGCGCTGCGCCCCGTAGGGCAGGTTCTTCGCCATGTGGTCGGCCACTTTGGACAGGCCGACAAACTCCAGCATTTCGAGGGCCTTGGTCTCATTTTCCTGTTTTTCCCGGCGCAGGCGGGGCGTATTGAACAGCCCGTCCCACAATCCGGAGGAGGTCCGGCTGTAACGGCCCAACACGATGTTGNNGATGTTCTGGAACGTCCGCGCCATGCCCAAAGCGGTCATTTCGTGGGCTTTTTTGGTCGTGACGTCCTGGTCGTTGAACAGGATTTTGCCGCCGGAAGCCGGCAAGATCCCGCTGATGACATTAAAGAATGTGGTTTTCCCGGAACCGTTGGGGCCGATGATGGCGGCGATTTTTCCGGCATCCAGCGAAAAATCGATCTCATTGACCGCGATCAGGCCGCCAAACGTTTTTTTAAGTTTCTCTGTTCGTAGCAGCAACGTCCGTCCTCCTTATCGGCGGAACACGGTGTCGGCGCCGAGAATTCCCTGCGGCCGAACCCGCATCATCAAGATCAGAACCAGACCAAACAACACCAGCCAGGGATCAAACGGCAAGCCGATCATGTCTTTCAGCATCCGCAGGATTTCCGGCAGGATCGTCAACAGGAATGCTCCCAGGAAACAGCCGTAAATGCTGCGGGCGCCGCCCACGATGACCATCGTGAACATCATGATCGATTCGGCGGAGCTCAGCATGTCCGGGCTGACAAACGACAGGTAATGGGCGAGCAGGCTGCCTGCCAGCCCGGCAAAAAACGCGGACAGGACGAACGCCAGCAGTTTATAGTAGGAAACGTTGATTCCCATGGCCGAGGCCGCGATCTCATCTTCCCGGATCGCCGCGAAGGCTTGGCCGACACGGGAGTTGGCGATGCGTTGCGAAAAGAACGCCAAAAACAGCGCCAAAGCCAAGGCCAGCACAATGAAGGATTCCTTGCCGGTCGCGCCGATATCGTTGAAACTGACGCCGAGCGAGGGAGAGATCAGTCCGGGCAGGCCCGCCGGCCCGCCGGTGATGTCCAGGTTCAGCGCCACATATTTGAACACTTCGCCGCAGCCATAAGTCACAACCACCAGAAACGGGCCGCGTACCCGCAGCGCCGGCGCGCCGAGCGGCACCCCGACCAGGGCGGCCACGATCCCCGCCGCCAGGAACGCCGGCCAGAACGACCAGTGCAGCTCTTGGGTCAAGAGCGCCGAGGTATAGGCGCCCAGCCCGAAAAAGGCGGCATGGCCGAGGGAAGTCTGGCCGATATAGCCGGCCACGAAATTCAGGCTGAGCGCCGCAATGCTGTAGATCAGGCAAATCAGCAGAATATGCTTGAAATACGGGGGAAACAGATACTCCGGCCGTTCCACGACCGAGTCGATGAAACTGACGCCGAGAACGACGGCCGAAAACAGGACGGCGCCACGCCAGCCTGACAGCCATTGCTTCCAAGACATGCGCTTGCCCTCCTTATACTTTCTCTTCGAATTTGAAGCCCATCAGCCCGGTCGGCTTGATGACGAGCGTCAGGATCATCGCGACGAAGGCGATCGCATCCCGATAGCCCGAAGACACGTAGGCGGACGATACGTTTTCCGCCACGCCGAGCAACAGGCCCGCGACCATGGCCCCGGAAATGCTGCCGACCCCGCCCAGCACCGCGACGGCCCAGCCCTTTAGCCCGGCCATCGAGCCCATCATCGGATCGATCGCATACAGGACGCCGACCAGTACGCCGGCCGCGCCGCCCAGCATGCCACTGACGCCGAAGGTCAGCATCACCAGTCGTTCCACTTCCACGCCCATGAGCCCGACCATTTCAAAGTCCTGGGACGCCGCCAGCATGGCTTTCCCCATCATGGTCCGCGTGATGAACCATTGCAGCAGCGCCATGATGACGAGCGTCACGGCGAAAATGAACAACTGCAGGCTGTTTATGGTCAGTGTGCTCTCCCCGAAAGGAATCTGCATCACCTTGAAGTCAAAGGTTGGTGGATACGCCCGGGCATGCGGTTCCCAAACCAAGGCCGCCAGATAACGCAGGAAGGTGGATGCCCCCAGCGCGGTAATGAACGAGGCCAGTTTGGGGCTGGTCCGCAGCGGCCGGTAGGCCAGCCGGTCGATCATCAGGGCCACGAAGCCACTGACCAGCATTGCGATAATCAGGGCCGCGATCAGGTTCACCTTATAAACGGACACCAAAAAAAAGCCCACAAAGGCGCCAATCATGAAGACTTCGCCATGCGTCCAGTTAATCAGGCCGACAATGCCAAACACCACCGTCCAGCCGATCGCAATCAGGGAATAGATTCCTCCCAGCGCCATCCCGTTGATAATTTGCTGAATGAGGACCAAGTCGACACCTCCGCTGAGAAAATGCGCGGGAAACGGATCTTCCGCTCCCGCGCCTTCTTGTTGAATTCGTTTTCCGGTCGATTATTGGGCGACTACGAATTTGCCGTCTTTGACGGTTACGTACAGATACGGGCGGACCCAGTCGCCTTTGGCGTCAAACGTGACCGTACCGGTGATTCCCTTGTAGGAGCTGCCGGCCATCGCTTCGCGCAGGCTTTCGCGGGTAACGGTTCCCTTGGCGGCGGCTTTCTCCATGGCATCCTTCAGGACATAGCCCTGGTCATAAGCCAACGCCGCGAAGGTATCCGGCTCCATGCCATATTTTTCTTTATATTTTTTCACGAATTCCTGAACTTTCGGGTCCGGATTGGTCGGCACGAACACGCCGAGGAAATAGGTGTTTTCCACCGCCTTGCCGGCGATCTCCATNNCCTGCTTCACGATCAGGCCGCCATCGGTGTACGTGCTGCCGATGAGCAGGACTTCCGGCGCTTCCGCTTTCACTTTCGTCAGCAGGGCCGAGTAGTCCTTGTCGTTGGCCAGATAGGTCTGGGCGGAAGTCAGGGTGATCCCGTATTTTTTAATCTGGGGATCGATCGACGCCAGCAGGCCTTTGCCGTAATCGTTGTTCAGGTACATCAGGGCCACTTTTTTAGGTTTAAATTTGTTCTGGGCCAGATCGACCATCAATCCGCCGACCTTGTCGTCCTGCACCGCCATCCGGAAGAAATATTTGCTCATTCCGGACAGTTTGGGCGAACTCGACGAAATAGCGGAGTGCGGAACCTTGGCTTTGTCGGTGATCGGCACCATCGCCAGCGTATTGGAGCTGAGACAGGATCCGACAATCGCCAGTACGCTCTTCATGTCGGCGAATTTTTGGGCGCCCGCTGCCGCCTGTTTGGGATCGCCGGCATCGTCATGGGTCACCAGCTCGATTTGCTGGCCTTTCACGCCGCCTGCCTTGTTGATTTCGGCCAGAGCCAGTTCCAGGCCGTTTTTATGGCTGACGCCATAGGTCGCAGCGTCACCGGTCAAAGGGTTGACCATGGCGACCGTCAGTTTGCCTTTTTTGTCGGCGGCCGGAGCGCCTCCGCCACCGCAGCCGGCGGCAACCACCAGGAACACCACGGCAAGGATCAGGGACAGGACGCGCAAGTTCTTGGACACGAAAATTCCTCCTTCATATTCTATCGGGTTCGGAAAAAAACAAAGCACCGGCGAGTCTATCTCCCGGTGCGCGGCACTTGGGAAAACACGGATTGCGTTTTCTGCCGCTGGATGAGATAGCGCTTCACCAAAACTGGTGACAGTCGCGCACCTGTTTGATGCGCGCCCAGAATGGAAATCCGGCGATTTGCCATCCTTCGGCGGCCAACCCTTTCGCGCCGGGTCGTCGATTCCTGTCTCGCCGGCGTTACTCTTGTTGTCCGCTCCTCTATTCTCAGGATCTCCCTGCGAATATGAAACTTCAGGTCTATTCTAAACCTTGCCTTCCGCCCCTGTCAACCGGTCCGTCAAAAACCTCGCCGGCATGGTACGAGCTTCGAACCAGCGGACCGGCGGCCACATGCAGAAATCNNAACCAACGGACCGGCGGCCACGTGCAGAAATCCCAGTTGATAGGCCAAGTCCGACAATTTTTTGAACTGGTCGGGATGAACATATTCGACAACCGGCAGATGGTCCTTGGAAGGCCGCAGATATTGCCCGAGCGTCAGGCAGTTGACTCCGACCGCCAGCAAATCGTCCAGGACTTCCACCACTTCGTCCGCCGTTTCGCCCAGGCCCAGCATCAGACCACTCTTGACCCGGTCGATCCCGGCTGACGACGCCTGTTGCAACACGGCCAGCGATCGCATATAATTCGCCTGGGGCCGGACTGTCGCGTACAGGCGAGGCACCGTCTCCACATTGTGGTTGAACACTTCCGGTTTTTCAGCCAGTACACTTTGCAAGGCCCAGGCGTTGCCGGCGAAATCCGGCGTCAGCACTTCCACGGTCGTGTCCGGTTTTGCCTGGCGAATTGCCCGGATACAGGCGACAAACTGGCCGGCTCCGCCGTCCGCCAGATCATCCCGGGTCACCGAAGTGACTACGGCATGTTTCAAGCCCAGCGTCTTAACCGCATCTGCCACATTCGCCGGCTCCGCCGGATCGGGCGGCAACGGCGCCTCGCCCTTGGGAACGCTGCAAAAACGGCAGCCTCTTGTGCAGATCCCGCCCAGGATCAAAAAGGTCGCGGTTCCCGAATGAAAGCACTCGCCCTGGTTCGGGCAGGACGCGCTTTGGCACACTGTGTGAAGCCGAAGTCCATCCATCAGTCCCTGCACTTTTTCGATGTTGCCGCCCGCAGGAATCCTCCGGATCAGCCAGGGCGCCCGTTCCGCCATATCCGATTTCATTTCGCCTCACACCTTTTCTTTCCGATAAATATTCCTGTGTTTCGCCGATTCACAGCTCCGGACTGAACATGACCAGGCCGACCGCCGGGTCGTGCCGCCGCATCAGTTTGGCGCCGTCCACTTCCACGATCACGAGATCGATCGTCGCCAGCACCGGATTCCCGCCGGGCGAAAAATGGCCGGCGAAATTCTTGCCGTCCGGGGTCACGCCATGCGCATGCAGATGCGTCAGCAGCTCCCCTTTTTCCGACTGGCAGATTACGCCCTGACCGCAGATGAATTCGATCGGCCCCTGCTCCACAATCGGCTCGCAATACTTGAAGCCCATGGGCGCCGCCGGCTCCGGCACGGCAATCACATAAGTCGCCTGCCGCAGACTGCCCATGACGCTGCCGAAATAGCCGTATTGAACGTGATGCGCCCGGCAAACCTCTTCGATGCCGGTCACCAGGTCCGTGCCCGGCAACAACCGCGCGGCGATGGTCCGGCCTTTATGAGCCTCCACCGAAACAAAACCTTTATTCTTCTCCATGTTGCCCCTCCCTCGGTTCTGTCGCGAACCTCGCGTCGAAAACTTCACAGAATTGATTGGACAAACAAACCGCGATTTCCTGCAGGGTGACGTCCACGCCCAACCGCTGCAGGCTGGTGACGCCAAACTCTTCAATGCCGCAGGGAACGATGGAACGGAACAGGTCCAGATCATTGCGGACGTTCAGCGCAAAGCCGTGGCCCGTGATCCAGTGCCGGACACTCACCCCGATGGCCGTGATCTTGCTGTTGCCGACCCACACCCCGGTATAGCGGGCCTTGCGGCCGGCGTGCACGCCATATTCCGCCAGGGTCCGGATCAGCACTTCCTCGAGCCGGTCCACATACCAGTGCACATCCTGCCGCCACCGCGCCAGGTCCAACACCGGATAGCCGACCAACTGGCCCGGATTATGGCAGGTCACGTTGCCGCCCCGGTCGCTTTCCACGAATTCGACGCCGGCATCGGCCAGTTCCGCCGGGGAGGCCAGAAGGTTCTCCCGACCACCGCTTCGCCCCGCCGTGATCACCGGCCTATGCTCCAGCAGGAGCAGCACGCCGTCGTACTTCCCTTCTTCCACCAAGGTGCGGGCCTGTTTCTGGAGGGAGAGTCCCTCCGCATACGAAACCAGGCCCGCCGGTAAACAGAGTAACGAGGGTTTCACTATTTTTTCGCGGCCGGCGGCCAGTGGATCGCCAGGCCGTCGACGGCCAGCGCCGCTTCGCCGATGGCTTCGGCCACAGTCGGATGGGCATGAATGGTGGTCACCAGTTCGTCCACGGTCGCTTCCAGCCGCATGGCCAGCGTCGCTTCGCCGATCATTTCCGTCACGCGCGGGCCGACCATATGCACGCCGAGTATTTCGCCGTACTTGGCGCCGGCCAGAATCTTGATGAAACCGGCTTCGCCTTCGTCAATCATCGACTTGCCGTTGCCAGCCAGCGGGAATATCCCCTTCTTGTAGGCGATTCCCTGTTCCTTCGCCTTGTCTTCGGTGATGCCGACCGCGGCCGCTTCGGGGCTGGTATAGATGCAGGCCGGCACGATCGGTTGGCCGTGAGCGGCCGGCGCGTGGCCCAGAGCGTGTTCCACGGCGGCGATGCCCTGATGGGAGGCGGCGTGGGCCAGCATCGTCAGGCCGTTGCAATCACCGATGGCATAGATGCCCGGCACATTCGTCCGGTAGTTGGCGTCAACGACGACTTTGCCGCGTTCCAGCTTGACGCCGGTCGCTTCCAGACCGGCGCCGTCGGTGTAGGCGCGACGGCCCACCGCGACCAGCACTGTTTCGGCGACGAGTTCCTTCGCTTCGGGACCCACCAGCACTTTGGCCGCCAGTCCGCCGGCCGCCTGGGTGATGGGTCCAGTTTGGCGCCGTTCATAAAGACCACGCCTTCTTTGACCAGGGTCTGTTTCAGGGTCGCGGCGATTTCCGAATCGATGCCCGGCAGTATTTCCGGCAACAGTTCCACGACCGTCACTTTGCAGTCCAGGGCGGCGTAAAGGGCCGCAATCTCAATCCCGATCACGCCGCCGCCGACAATGACCATCGAGGCGGGGGGCTTGGGCAGGGAAAGCGCGCCGATGCTGTCGATTACACCTGGCAGGTCGGCGCCGGGGAAGTTCAGTTTGACCGGCACGGAACCGCTGGCCACGATGATGACATCGGCGGTCAGGACTTCTTCTTTGTCGCCGTGCACTTTGACCGTGCCGACGCCGGCGACTTCACCGACACCCTTGTGCACGGCCACGCCGTTGGCCTTGAGCAGACCGCCCACGCCGCCGACGAGACGCCGGACGACGCTCTGCTTGCGATTCAGCAGCGCCGGCCAGTCCAGGGTCACGGAGTCTCCCTTCAAACCGATCCGCTCGCCGTGTTTCACCATGCGGTACAATTCCGAAGTGTGCAGCAAAGCCTTGGTCGGAATACAGCCCACGTTCAGGCAGGTCCCGCCGAGATTTTCCTTTTCGACCAGGTGCGTCTCCGCACCGAGCTGGGCCGCCCGGATCGCCGCCACATAGCCGCCGGGGCCGCCGCCGATAACGATTACTTTTTTTGCCATGATAACCCTCCTGTTGAAGCGGGGCATCCGCAACGGATGCCCCGGTCTTGTTACGGTCTATGAATCAGCCGATTAGCAGCAGTAACGGGTTTTCCATCAGTTCCCGGAACCGGGCCATGTATTTGGCCCCGACGGCTCCGTCGACCAACCGGTGGTCGAAGGCCAGCACGCAGTTGCACATTGGCCGGATGACGATCTGTCCGTTGATGACGACCGGTTTGTCTACGGTCCGGCATACCGCCAGAATCGCGCTCTCCGGCGGGTTGATGACCGGCGTGAAGTGGTCGGTGCCAAACATGCCGAGATTAGTTACCGTGAAGGTTCCGCCAGAAATTTCGTCCGGCAACAGTTTGCCGGCGCGGGCCCGGGTCCCCAGATCGACGACCGCCGACCGGATTTCCCGGATCGACTTCTTCTCCGCTTCCCGGATCACCGGCACGATCAGGCCGTCGTCCAGCGATACCGCCACGCCCACGGCGGCGGAATCGTGGTAGACGATCTGGTTGCCGACGACGCTGGCGTTGACGACCGGTATTTCCATCAGTACCTGCGCCGCGCACTTGATGATGATTTCCGTCACCGAGGCTTTCTGCCCCGATGCTTTGGCCAGTTGATCCTTGAGGGCCAGCGCATTGGTCATGTCGACTTCCACGGTCAAATGGACGTGCGGCGCCGCATTCCAGGACTGCTGCATCCGCTCGGCGATCACCTTGCGCATGCCAACCAGCGGTTTCGTCTTGGCTGCCGCCTTGGCCGGAGCCGGAGCCGGCGCCGCCGTGACTGCCGGTGCAGCTGCTGGCGCTGCCGGTTTGGCGGCCGCCAGAACATCCGCTTTCATGATCCGGCCTTCCTTGTCGATGGCTGCGAGGTCCACACCCAAGTCCGGCGCCATCTTGGCGGCCAGCGAGCTGACTTTGACAGCTGCGAGTTTGTTTTCAGCATAGGCTAGCACGTCGCGTTCCACGACCCGGCCGTCGGGGCCGGTCGGGTTGACGGCGGCCAGATCAATGCCGCGTTCTTTCGCCGCCTTGCGGGCCGCCGGCGAGGCTTTCACCCAGCCGAAGCCCAGCACGTCGGCTTCGACGACCCGGCCGTCGGGGCCGGTCGCCGTGACTTTCGCCAGGTCTACGTTCATTTCCTTCGCCAGCTTACGGGCCGCCGGCGAGGCTTTCACCCAACCGTCGCCGTCTTTTTGCGCCGGCACGCCAGCTGTTGTGGCCGGAGTCGCCGCCGGA
>DCTI01000211.1:11633-20444 GCA_002329525.1 Negativicutes bacterium UBA1444 | reverse complement strand
ATCGGTTCTTCCGTCGGAGCCGCCAGCGGATTTAACTCACTGATTTTGTCGCGGATTTTTCGCCGCGCTCCCTCGATGCTGCTTTGCAGGTCGGCATGATGGGCCAATGAAAAATGTTGTTTCAAATCCTTGATGACCTCTTCGGCTTCCAGGCGGGTCCGGCGCATGAGTTCATCGGCGTCGGTGCGGGCTTTGCCGAGAATATCCCGCTTCTTGTTTTCCCAAAGTTGTTTTTCCTTTTCGATAGTCTGACGCAAACGTAAAGATTCCTGCCGCAATTCCGCGGCTTCTTCGCGCTCCCGTTCACTCGCCCGCTTGTGCTCCTCCATCGCCGACAGAACCGTTTCAAATTTTTGGTGCTCGCCGCCGGTTAAAGCACGCGCCCGTTCCACGATTTCCGCGCTCAACCCCAGCCGCTGCGAAATGGCGAAGGCGTTGCTGCTGCCGGCTACGCCAATCAACAAACGATACGTTGGTCGTAACGTCTCCAGGTCAAATTCCACCGAAGCATTGGCAACGCCCGGGTGAGTATAGGCAAAGGCTTTCAGTTCCCCGTAATGGGTTGTGGCCACCGTCCGGATTCCCTGGGCGTGCAAGTATTCCAAAATCGACATCGCCAAGGCGGTTCCTTCTTCAGGATCTGTACCGGCGCCGATCTCGTCGATCAGTACCAGGCAATTCGGCGCAACCTGTGACAATATTCGCACCAGGTTGGTCATGTGCCCGGAAAAGGTACTCAAGGATTGTTCAATGCTCTGCNNCTCATCGCCGATGTCGGCGAAAACATTGGCGAATACAGCCATCTCGGATTCCGGCGCCGCCGGCACGAACAGGCCTGACTGCAACATCAGCGTGAGCAGTCCCAACGTTTTCAGGGCAACCGTCTTGCCACCGGTATTAGGGCCGGTAATCAGCAGCGTATCGAACTCGCCGCCGATTTCGATATCAATCGGCACCACCGCGGCTGCGGCAATTAAAGGGTGACGAGCCTGTCGCAGGCTGACTCTGCCCGGGGCCGCCAAAAACGGCCGTACTCCCCGCATATCGAGCGCCAGCCGGGCTTTCGNNGCGTCCGCCTGGGCCGCAACGTGGACCGACAGGGCCAGCAGTATTTTTTCAACCTCCGCCTGTTCGGCGGACAATAACCCCTTCAGATCATTATTCAGATTCACCAGGGCCATCGGCTCAATATAAACGGTCGCGCCGCTGGCGGACTGATCATGCAGAATGCCGGGAAACTGATGCCGATATTCCTGTTTGATCGGAATCACATAACGGTCACCGCGCATCGTGTACAGGGCATCCTGGAAGAATGTCCGATATTGGCTGGACCGCAGGATGGAGTCAAGCTTGTCCTTGACCCGCCCCTGCAAAGTACGGATTTCGCGTCGAACCTGGGCCAGCTTGTCGCTGGCTTCATCCCGTACCGTGCCGTTGTCGTCAATCGCTTTTTCGATGGCAAATTCGGTCGCCCGCAAGACGGTTAGTCCAACGGCCCACCCTTGCAGAGCCGGTGCCGGATCAGCCAGGTCGGCAAAAAAAGCCTTCATCAGCCGAGCCGCCCGCAGCGTGGAACCGACAGCCAGCAGTTCCTCGCCGGATAGACCNNCCCCCGCCAACGCGAGCCCGGCCGAGAATCTGGCGCAGATCCCAAATGCCGCCAAACGGAACAGCGCCGTTTTGTCGCAACACGGCTACGGCGTCCGTTGTCAAATCCAATTCCGCGACCACGCGTTCGGGTTCGGCGACGGGTTGCAGACGTTCCGCCAGTTCCCGTCCCCGTATCGTCGATGTATATTCGGCCAGCCGGCCGATTATTTTTGAGTATTCCAGGGTTTTTAAAGCAGCTGGGTCCATAATGTCTCCTTTGTAGTCAATTACAGCACCCCGCGGAAATAGTGACCGCGGGTAATATCCTCATGTTCGGCGGCATCGATTTCCGCCATGTCCAGTCCGGATGCTCCCGCATCAATTGCCCGCCGGTACAGGGCCGTGATTTTGCCGAGATCTTCCGGGTTCATCCGGCAGCCTTCGATCCTCAGTCGGGCAATCCCCGCCTGGTGAAAACGATACACATGCGGCAGCATTGACAGTTCCTTGCCATTTAAAATATGCATCCGGCAGGAATCGTCGCTAACGACCGGAAAGNNGTTTGCAGGGCGCGGTGCAGGGTTGTCCCGCCTGTTCGCCCAGATAGGCGCCCAGGGCGCAAAACTCCGAAATCATCAGCGTCAAATGCCCGTGTACCAGGCATTCCAGCGGCAGCATAGCCGCCTGGGCGAGTTTCTGAACCTGCGGCAACGTCAGTTCCGGCGACAGAGTGGCGCAGGCGGCGCCCTGTTCCCTGACGAATGCCAACGCCTCGGAGTTGAACAGATTCATTGGATAATCCGCATGAATGGACAACTCCGGATATTGTTTCACCCGGGCCAGCGCTCCCACAGTGGCTACGCTGACGGAATCCGGCTGCAGTTCGGCAAACCAGGCCAACCGCCGCTCGACCTCATCACTGCCAACATCGCGGATAATCCGCGGCAGACAGCAACTGATCCGTTTGCCGGCGTTCCGAACCACCGACAAAATTTTCATATAGTCGTCCCGTTGATACAATCCGCCCTGGAATCGCTCACCGCTGAGCAAAATCCAGTCGGCGCCGGCCGACAAGGCAACCTGGACCTGTGCCAGCGTATCGACTTTGGCCGCTAACGTCGGCCGATTTCCCGTAGCGGCCGATATCGCCGCCGCGGTCACAGGCATTTTCACGGCAAGAGTCGCTGTCATTTCAGGCAATGGCGGCCGACGGAAGGCCGCCAGACGATTTTCTTCCAGCTGTTCGGCAGCTCGCCGGCGGGCATCGTTGATTTCCGATACCGGCACCATGACTTCGCCGACGATCCGCGTCGTGAAATCCTCCAGGCGGAAGGGGGTGTTACCCAGCCTTGAACATTGTGATTCAAGCACTTCCGGCGTCAACGGACGATTGCGGGCCGCCTGCCCGCTCTGCTGAGTAAGCGCCATGCCAAGGTTTCCCTGCCGGTCGCCGACTTCAATCTTCATGGGTTGGCCGACAGCTGCCTCCACCGTCATTGTCACCGGAATCCGGCGCCGGGCATGGGGCTTGCCGAACCAGGCGCGGGCTTTTTCGGTCAATCGCCGGTCAAATGTTTTGAAGGCCCGGTCACCGGGTCGGACTGGTTCCGGGCAGGGAATGACAACTTCCTGCGCAGAATCCGCCGTGTCAACGGAGACATCCTCCACCCGGATTTCATGCACTTCGATATTGACGCGTCCGCCGACTTTTACCCAAACTTCAATGATATCGCCGACCGCCAACGGTCCTTCCAGTTTCATGACCAAACGCCGTTCCCGGGGCAGATAACGGATAACCCGGCCGATCAGCACCCCCCGGTTGTTGGGACGTCGGTCGCTCATCATCTCCCGGGAGTTCTTACCGAACAAATGGGCGGTGGTGAATCCCCGGTTGAAAATCTGTTCCAGTTCCCGCAGGTCCTCCGGCGGAGTCCGGTAATTATCCGGATCGGCATAAGCCCGGTCAATCGCACGCCGATAGGCGTCCACCACCACGGCCACATATTCCGGGCGCTTCATGCGTCCTTCGATTTTCAGGCTGGCCACGCCAGCCTTGATATATTCCGGCATCACTTCGATCGTCTGAAAATCCTTGGGACTGAGCAAATATTCGCCGATACCCAGACCCGCCAGCAAATCACGACTATTGGTGTCGGTAAGACGGTACGGCAGACGGCAGGGTTGGGCGCAGCGGCCGCGGTTGCCGCTTCGGCCGCCGATCATGCTGGACATCAAACACTGACCGGAATAACAAATGCATAAAGCGCCGTGAATGAACGTTTCCACTTCACAGCGGGCATGTCGGCAAATGGCGCCGATTTCCGCTAAGGACAATTCCCGCGACAAAATGACCCGATCAAAACCATAATCCGCCAAATAGTTCACACCCGGCAAGTCATGGACCGTCATTTGCGTGCTGGCATGAATCGGCAATCCCGGTGCCACCCGTTTTGCAACCCGGGCCACCCCCACATCCTGCAAAATCGCGGCATCGGTGCCAATATCATACAGATCGCGCAGATAGTCGCGCAACTGCGGCATCTCCGAATCATCCACCAAAGTATTTACCGTTACGAACACCCGCACACCCAATAAATGCGCCTGTCGAATGCTTTGCGCCAGTTCGTCGCGGGAAAAATTCGGAGCGTACTGTCGCGCTCCGAACTGTTGCCCCCCCAAATATATCGCATCCGCCCCGCATTCGAGAGCAGCCTGGAAGGCTTCCCGATTTCCGGCCGGAGCCAATAATTCCATCATCTGTTTTCCCTTGCCTTTTCAAAAAATCTAGCGAACTTGTTTGACCATCGCCAACAGCTGTTGATAATCCTCCTGCAGACGCAGATATTCCTCGGTCAGATTCAGTCCGGCCAAGATCGACGTCCGGGCGGGCGACAGACTGGGATAGGCGCGTTCGGTCTGCCGCAGACGTTCATCGTAAAGCGCCGCCAGCTTCTGCACCCGTTCCGGTTCGGTATCGCCAAGAATGGTGAAACTTTCGCCGCCCACAGTAATGGTTACCCGGTATTTTCTTTTCTCCATCATGTCCCTCCGCACATACAGGTATCGTCTTATCATCCGATTTATTGTATGCTTTTCGCTGTATTGGTGCATTATTCCTGCGTAGACACCAGAAAAAAAGATGACCGGGATATAAGTTCCCGGCCACCCTGAACAGCAAAATCAGGAGCAATCAGCTTCGCAGTTTGGCGCCGAAGGTTTCGGTCAGGTGCTGAATCAGGGAACGGAACGGTCCTTCTACTTCCTCGTCCGTCAATGTTCGGTCCGGCGAGCGGAACACCAAAGAGATTGCCAAGCTCCGGGTGCCTTTTTCCACCCGGTCGCCGGCATAAACGTCAAACAGGCGGGATTCCGCCAGCAGAGGTCCACCGGCCGCCCGAACCTGCGCCATAACCTCCGCCGCCGGTATCCGGTCGGACAGAACGATGGCCAGATCCCGGCTGATGGCAGGGAACTTGGGAATTGCGGCATGGGGCTGCGAAGTGGCTAGGTCTAGGGACCCCAACTCCGAAAGATTGACCTTGAACACATAAACCGGCCGGGAAATGCCGAATGCTTCCTGAACAGCCGGATGCAAGGCGCCGACCGTAGCCACGCAAATACCGTTAACGGTCAGTTCCGCCTGTTTGCCGGGATGCAACCAAGCCGCCGCTGCGGGCTGCACCGAACAATTGGCGACGCCAAGGCCACCCAGCAGAGATTCAACAACACCCTTGGCATCGTAAAAATCGACCATTTCCCGGCTGTGACACCACTCTGTTCCTTCACGCCGCCCCACCATGGCGCCGCACAACCAGGTCACTTCCACGGGATGGCTGGTCAAGGGCAGGCTGTCGGCATGATGGGTAGTTCCCAGCTCATAAAGACGAAGATCTTCGTTTTTCCGGGAAAGGTTGAGGGCAACTGTCTCGCCCAGACCGGCCATCAAAGTGGTCCGGAGAATCGGGAACTCATCCGTGNNGATCGGATTAAGAATGGGAATAGCCTGCCGAAGCGGGCTTTCCGCCGGCAAGCGCAGACGATCGAAGAAGTCGGGATGGGAAAAACTGAACGACAAGGTTTCATAGAAGCCCAGACCGGTCATAATATCCCGCGCTTTGTCCGGTACGGTCTTGCCGGCGGCCGTGGTTCCGGCGTGAATCGGTCCCACCGGCCGGGTCGACGGGATATTGTCGTAGCCATAAATTCGGGATACTTCCTCGGCGATGTCCACGGGACCGGTTACATCCTGACGCCAAGTCGGCGCCGTTACGGAAATAATGTCACCGACGACCTTCACCGTGAATTCAAGTTTCTCCAAAATATCCACCATGGTCGCCGCTGGAATGTCGGCGCCAAGATAGCGGTTAATCCAGTCGGCGGAAAAATCAAACTGCGCCGGCAGAACCGCCCGGGGATAAACGTCAATCATGCCCGGAACAACATCACAGGCGCCCATATCGGCCAACAGCTGAGCCGCCCGGTCCAGTGCCAAGGGGATGGCCGCCACATCCACCCCGCGTTCGAAACGGCCGGACGCCTCCGACCGCAACCCAAGGCCACGGGAAGTCCGACGGATGTTCGGGCCATAAAATGCCGCTGCTTCCAGCAACACCGTTCGGGTCGATGCGGAAATTTCCGTGGCCAGCCCGCCCATGACTCCCGCCAGCCCCACCGGTTGCACCGCATCGGCAATAACCAGCATGTCCGGAGTTAATTCCCGTTTGGTTCCGTCCAGTGTCGTCAATTTTTCGTTTTCCATGGCCCGGCGCACGATAATACTGTGTTTAGCCAATAAACTATAGTCATAGGCGTGCATCGGTTGTCCGAGCTCCAGCATGACAAAATTCGTGACATCGACCACGTTGCTGATCGGGCGCATGCCGGCGGCCTGCAGGCGATGCTGCATCCAGAGCGGTGATTCGCCAATCCGGACATTGGTCAGTATTCTGGCGCAAAACCGTTTGCACAGTTCCGGATCCTTGATTTCCACCGACGCCATTTCGGCAGCCTTTTCCTGACCTTTTTCCTGCAGGCTCAGCAACGGACGCTTGGCGCGGTTGTCCGTCAAAACACCGATCTCTCTCGCCAATCCCATCATACAGAAACAATCCGCGCGGTTGGCAGTCAATTCAAACTCCATGACCGCATCGTCCATTCCCATCACGGGCCGGATATCGGCTCCCAGCGGCGTATCCGCCGGCAAAATGTAAATTCCATCCCGCTTTTCGGGCGCGACGATTTTGCTGTCGCCCAGGATCTCTTCCGAAGAACAAAGCATCCCTTCCGACGCCACTCCCCGGAAATCGGTCGGCTGGATGACCTTTCCGTCAGCCAGCACCGCACCGGCCAGAGCAACCGGCACTACTTGCCCGGGTCGGACGTTGGTCGCCGCAGTGACGATCTTCACGAGACGGCTCCCCAGATCCAGAACGCAGACCGAGAGGCGGTCAGCATTGGGATGCGGGTCCACGCTGCGGATTTTTCCGGTCACAATGTTTTTCAGACCCTGGCACGGCCGTTCAATCCCTTCGACCGGAATCCCGGCCATTGTCAGGCGGTCGCCCAAAACTTCCGGCAAATCTTCAAACTGCACATAATCCTTCAGCCATTTGACAGGTGCGCGCATATCGCTATTCCTCCTTAGAAACGGCGCAGGAAGCGCACGTCATTTTCATAGAACAAACGAAGGTCGTCGATTCCGAACAGCAGCATGGCAATCCGTTCCACACCCATGCCGAAAGCAAAGCCGCTGACCACCGCCGGGTCGTATTGGCTCATTTCCAGCACCCGGGGATGCACCATCCCGGATCCCAGAATCTCCAACCAACCGGTTCCTTTACAGACCCGACAGCCGCTGCCTTTGCAAATGACACAGGAAATGTCCACCTCGGCGCTGGGTTCCGTAAACGGGAAATAGCTCGGCCGGAACCTAACTTTGACGCTGTCGCCGAAAATCCCCTGACAGAACATCTCCAAGGTTCCCTTAAGGTCGGAAAAGCGGATATTCGGGCCGACAACCAGGCCTTCCACCTGTTGGAACATCGGCGAATGGGTTGCGTCATAGTCGCGTCGGTACACTTTTCCCGGAGCAATCATCCGAATCGGCGTGTTCGGTTCCTTGGACTGCATGGTCCGCACCTGAACCGGTGAAGTGTGGGTTCGAAGCAAGAACTGATCCGTAATATAGAAAGAGTCCTGCATGTCGCGTGCCGGATGGTCGGGCGGCAAATTCAACGCCTCGAAGTTATAGTAGTCGCTTTCCACCTCGGGACCTTCTTCGATGTCGAAGCCCATTCGCAAGAATACATCCTTGATCCGGTCCAAAGTCAACGTCAAGGGATGGCGGCGCCCCAGCTCCCGCCGGCGTCCCGGCAACGTAACGTCGATTTTTTCGGCTGCAAGCCGGCTATTTAATTCCGCTTCCTTGATGGCTTCCTGTTTGGCCTGCAATTCTTTTTCGAAATCCAGACGCAGGTCATTGACCAATTGTCCGATTCGCGGCCGCATCGATGCGCTCACCGATCCCAGGCTGCGCAACACCGCCGTAAGTTCACCCTTCTTGCCCAATACCTTAACCCGCAGATCATTGAGCGCCGTTGCATCCAGCGCCTGTTCCAGTTCATGGAACGCCGCCTCCCGGATCCGTTGCAATTCTTTTTCCATGTCGTCCCCTCTCTTTCAGTTCACAGCTATTGAAAAATAAAAAGACCTTCAACCCCATCAGGGGCGAAAGTCCAATTCGCGGTACCACCCAAATTTATCACTCACAGCCCTTAACGCAGGCGTACGTCCGATCTAACCGTATCACGGCTCAATCCGACCCTCCGGAGTGAACTTCCGCCGCTGCCGCCACACTCGTTGCTCTCAATCCATGGCAACGACTCCCTGTTCGTGCGCACTCGACGTACTCTCTCCATCATAGGTTTTTCACTCTTTATGCTGACAGTTCCTTTAAATGCCGATACACCAAATAAGCGGCGATTGACGCCGTGGCTTCGAAAAGTTTCCAGTAAAATTCAGCTGTTTCCAAACCGCAACACTTCCTTTCGGGTATGCGACCGGACCAGTTTTTTGTTACGGAAAAATTATATCATATTCAAACAGCTTATGACAAGGTCCACCCTCTTTGCCTCGCCGCCTCGAACAGGATGACCGCCGCGGCCGACGCCACGTTCAAAGACTCCGCCTGCCCCAAAATCGGAATGCGGATATTGCGCATCG
>DCTI01000211.1:0-11626 GCA_002329525.1 Negativicutes bacterium UBA1444 | reverse complement strand
GCAGGAGGCAGCCAGATCGGTTTCCGAATAGATTTCTGCAGCCTCAGCGCCGGCAACAAACACTGACAGGCCATGTCGTTCGCAGAAGGCCAAGCAATCCGCCGTCGCCGCTCGAACCACCGGTAGGTGGAACAGGGAGCCCATGGTCGCCCGCGTTGTCTTGCCCGCATACAAATCGGCACACCCCGGCGTCAAAATCACGCCGTCGGCACCGACGGCGTCTGCCGACCGAATGATTGTGCCAACGTTGCCGGGATCCTGGATCGCATCCAGGATCACCCACAAGGCGGCTCTTCCAGTCGGAACCCAGTCCGTCAATAGGTTTGGCCGCTGCCGTACAATGGCCAGGATTCCCTGAGGGGTCTCGGTGTCACTGATTTTCCGGTACAAGGTTGCCGGCACGGACAATACCGAACAACCCCGCTCCGTCAGTCGCCCGGTCAAACTCTGGATTCGTGCATCGGTCAAATCATCACTGACGACAATGGCGTATTCAATCAACCAGTTTGAAGCAAGGGCTTCACCCACGAAGCGGATTCCCTCGACCATGAACAGCCCGGTATCGTCACGATATTTCTTCTGTCGCAACGCGGCGGCCAATTTGATGGATTCATTGTCCGGGCTAACCACCGGCCGAATCACACGAGGTTCTCCAAACGCTTAATTCCGTCAGTCGCGCCGATTACGATCAGAATATCGCTTTCCTGGATCTGTTCCTGCGGCTGCGGCGGCACAATCAAATGGTCAAACCGTTTGATTGCAACCACATTGACACCGTACAGGGCTCTCATATTGGCCTGTTGCAACGTCTTTCCCGCCAGCACCGCCGGCACGGTCACTTCCACGAGGCTTAATTCCGGCGACAACTCGATATAGTCAAGCACGTTGGCGGAAATCAGACTGTGGGCTACCCGCTGTCCCATATCCCGTTCCGGATACACCACCCGGTCCGCGCCGATTTTTTCCAACATTTTTCCATGCAGGGCATTTCGTGCCTTGGCAACGATATAGGGAATCCCCATTTCCTTCAGCAACAAAGTGGTGGCGACATTGGCCTGGACATCGGCGCCAATCGCTACCACAACCGCGTCGAAGTTTCGCAGGCCAAGTGCATGCAATGCGTTTTCGTCAGTCGTATCCGCTTGCACCACATGTGTCACATGCTCCGCAATTTTCTGCACCTGTTCCTCATCCGTATCGATGGCAAGTACTTCGTGCCCAAGCATTTGTAAGGTCACGGCTACGCTTGTGCCGAATCGTCCCAACCCAATGACCGCGAACTGCCGCTTAATATCCTTCATGAATAAGCCTCCTAGCCAATGATAATTTTACCGTCAGGATACTGAATTTGTGCCTTGCGGCTGCGCATGGCAATCGCCAGAGCCAGCGTCACCGGGCCGACCCGGCCGGCGAACATGTTCAAAATCAGCCATACTTTTCCGGAACTCGACAACGTGGGAGTGATCCCCGTTGTCAGACCCACTGTGCCAAAGGCAGATGTCACTTCGAACAAAATACTGATGAAGCTGAAATGTTCGGTGATGGTCAGGGCCATAGTCACGACAACGACCAGCATGAACGCAATGAGCATGACCGAAAACGCTTTATAAATAATATCTTTGGGAATTCGCCGGCCAAAGCACTCCGCATCGCTGCGTCCCCGGATCAACGCCCAGATGGCCAGCATCAGAACCGCCGTCGTGGAGGTTTTGATTCCGCCGCCGGTCGACGCCGGAGAAGCACCGATGAACATAAGGATGATCAGCAAAAACAGCGTTCCGTCATACAATTTGGACATATCCAGCGTGTTGTATCCCGCCGTGCGCGGCGTCACCGACTGAAAAAAGCTCGCCAGCAGCTTGCCTTGCAGCGACAACGGTTTCAGTGTATCAGGATTCGCATGTTCGAACATATAGACCAAGCCGGCGCCGGCAATAATCAAAGCCGCCGTAGTGATGACGACAATTTTGCTGTGCAGGGACAACTTTCCAAAGGAACGGCTCCCCCNNCATTACTGCAAACCCAATGCCGCCCAGAATAATCAGGCCGGCAATCGTTAAATTCACGACAATATCGTCCACATAGGCGGTAATTCCGCTGAACGGGCCGTGCACAGCGCCGAACAGATCAAAACCGGCATTACAAAAGGCGGAAACGGCATGCCAGTATCCGTAGTAAATGCCTTGCAAACCCAATTCCGGATACCATCGGATCGCCAGGATGGTTCCACCAATAAATTCAATCAGAAACGTTACCTGAATGATATAAATGGTCAATCGTACCACGCCGGATACCGACAGTTGATTCAACGCCTCTTGCATCAGCAACCGTTCTTTCAGTCGGATCTTCTTGCCGATCAGTAGCGCGAACAGCGTCGACATGGCCATGATTCCCAGCCCACCGGCCTGAATCAATAGAATAATGACGATATGACCGAAGGTGGAATAATGGGTTCCGGTATCCACGACAATCAGGCCAGTGACGCACACAGCCGAGGTAGCAGTAAACAGTGCGTCGATAAAAGGCGTTCCCTGCCCCGTTCGGGAAGCTATGGGCAGTGTCAGAAGCAACGCCCCCAATAAAATCAGGCCGGCAAAACCAAGCGCCAATACCTGATACGGGGTAAGCCGCCACTGCGATATGTCCATCAGATTGGCGACCCTTTTGTCCCCTTCAAATAACTCCACGGATCCATTCATCTCCCAATAGGTCTTTCCAATAGCTTGCCAAGTTAAATCGATTTAATTATAACTTTATTGCCGGTTTCCGTCCATATACGCGAGAAAACCGCCATCTGCAGGTGGCAGTTGACGGTTTTCGAAACAAATTAATTTTGGAGTCTGCTAAATCGCCCGGCTGATGCAGTCGAAGTTAAGCATGTATTTCCGCACCAGATCTTTAACACCTTTTTTGACGGAAGTCATCAGGTGGATATAGTTGGCTGCCGGGGCTTTCGCCAGTTCCATTTTCAAACGCTCCGCCGCCGACAGCGACATATCCGTCGCAATATTGATCTTGCAAATCCCGTTGTCAATCACCAGGCGGCAATCTTCCCGGCTTAATTTCGAACCGCCGTGCAGCACCAGCGGAACATCGACGAGATGATTCAGTTCGGCAAGGCGCATAATATTGAGACCGCCGGTAACTTTGACAGCACCATGGTTGGTTCCTACGGCAACGGCCAAGGCATCGATTTTCGTTTTTGTCACAAAATCGGCCGCAATTTCCGCCGTGATCGCCTCTGCCGGCGGTAAGTCGGCCGCAGCCTCGCTCTGACCAATATAGCCCAGTTCACCTTCGACGGATATGCCGAGGGAATGGGCTATACGAGTAATCTCTTTTGTTTTTTTCAGGTTGTCAGCCAGCGACAGGGCCGAACCATCGAACATCACCGAGGTGAACCCCCAGCGAACTGCTTTCATCACGCCTTCGTAGGTGTGCCCATGATCCAAGTGCAGGGCAACCGGCACGGAAGTCCTTTGGGCGGAGCGAGCCATAGCGGCGGCCAGGGTGTCCACGTCCACGAATTTAAACAACCGCTCCGCTATCCCCAGCACCACCGGGGCTTTCAACTCTNNACTACGGCGCCCAGTGTCTCGAAGTTGAACACGTTGAAACCGCCGACGGCATATTTGCGTTTGCGGGCTTCCTGCAAGACTTGTCGCAATGTTACCAAAGCCAATGGAAACTCCCCCTTGTGTTAATTTTATGTTAATTTGAATATTCGATTCCGCCGCCAGAAAACCCTCTGTTATTTTCTTGAAATTCAAAAAAAACTCCCGCCTTGTTCACAAGACGGGAGTTTACAGTCGGCTAACTTCAGTTTGGCGACGGCAGATCAGGAAATTTTCGCTTTGGCGGCATCCACCAATTTGGTGAAGGCAGCCATATCATTGACCGCCAAATCGGCGAGGATCTTACGGTTTACGGCAATACCGGCCTGGTGCAGGCCATACATGAATTGGCTGTAAGAAATGCCGTTGATGCGGGCAGCGGCGTTGATCCGGGCAATCCAGAGGCGACGGAAATCGCCNNGTTGCGGGCATACCAGAGGGCCTTCATCACGGTTTCATTGGCTTTGCGATACTGGCGGCGACGTGCTCCCCGATAACCGGAAGCCAGTTTCAGTATTTTCTTATGGCGTGCATGTGCGGTTACGCCTTTTTTAACTCTTGGCATTATAGGGGCCTCCTTTCAAAACTATGTTTGTTATGCGTAGGGCAACATCTTGCTGACGCGTTCATGGTCAGACTTGCTGACCAGTCCGGCTTTGCGAAGATTGCGTTTGCGTTTCGGAGTTTTGGATTCGAGAATGTGGCTGTGGAACGCTTTGGAGCGTTTGAATTCTCCGGAACCGGTTATACGAAACCGTTTTGCAGCGCTGCGGCGAGTCTTCATCTTCGGCATGTCTATTCCTCCTTCTTTTGTGGCGCGGCAGCAGGTTGCGCCGCGGCGTTTTGGGAATGAGCCCCTTGCTTCACAGGCGCTTGCTGCGTCTTAGCCGGCCGGGGCGTCAAAATCATGAACATATTTCTTCCCTCGATTTTAGGCTCGCGTTCCACGATGGCCGGTTCCTTCATTTCATTGGCCATCCGCACCAAAATCTGGCGTCCCAATTCGGGATGGGCGAGCTCGCGGCCCCGGAACATAATGGTAACCTTCACCTTGTCCCCGTCCGCGATAAACCGTTGGGCATTCTTCTTCTTCACTTCGTAGTCATGGTCCTCGATATTCGGGCGCAACTTGACTTCTTTCAGCGTGATGACCTTTTGTTTCTTTTTGGCTTCCTTATCCCGTTTCTGCTGCTCGAACCGGAATTTGCCAAAATCCATGACCCGACAGGCGGGTGGCTTGGCGTTCGGCGCAACTTCAACCAGGTCCAGTTGTTGTTCCGCCGCCAACTGGAGGGCGTCACGCAGACTCATGATACCCAGTTGCTCGTTATTGGCGCTGACTACACGCACTTCTTTAGCCCGAATTTCCTCATTGATCCTCAGCGTTTCTTTACTAATTGTCTCTCACCTCTCTCATTTTTTTCAACAAAAAAGCGGATGGATCGCTCCATCCGCCATTGGCAACAAAACATCACACAAGGATGTCTGGTCCTGACAACCTTACCAACAGCCTGTGCGTCGTAAGGTGAGAAGCGGATGGCCTCTACTTGCGTGTAAAATAATATCATCCCTTGGCCGGCAAGTCAACACCTGATCGCAAAACTCGCGCCGCCTTTTGCGGTTATGCGGCCTGTCCCGTTTCTTGGGCCCTGGCGTGGAGAACTGAAAATTACCTTTAAAATTTTGTCGCAATTTCTTTTTTCGATCATATAAGGTGCTGACTCCCGAACTTTTCCCGGGTCAGCGTATAATACAGCTGATCTTCCTGCAACATATGGCCGATAACCACATCATCAACCAGGAAAGAGACAAAACTTGACAACTTGACCTCCCCGCTCTGATAACTTTCGTTTAGGGTTGCCGCCTTTCTCAGCATTTCGTGGTGGATTCGACGGTGTTCCTTAACCCTCGGATAGCCGATTTGTTCCAGTATCCGTTCTTCAAAATCAAAGTGAGTCGCCAGTTCTCGCAGCAAATTTGTCAACAGAGACACGGCGCCGGCCGATTTTGCCAGGGGATTTAGTGCAACATTAAAATACTCATTCGCCATCTCGATCAGCAGTCGATGTTGAGCGTCGATCTCCGGATGCCCGCTATTCCATTCCGGCACCCATTGCAGGCGCAACGGCGTAATGGACGAGCGTAGCGCACCATGGCAGACGGTGCAGTTGCGTCCGGTTTTCTTTGCCTGGTACAGTGCGTCGTCAGCCGCTTTGTACCAATCCGCAAATTCTTCACCAGTGGCTCGTTCAGCAATACCGAAACTGGCGGTCACCACGCCTGCAACCGGATGCCGGTTTTCCGCGAGCCGAATCCGGATTTTTTCCGCCGCGGCAACCGCTCCGGCTTCCATTGTGTTAGGCATCAAGATCAAAAACTCCTCGCCGCCAAACCGAATCAGCAGATCAGCTCCCCGGATGACGCTCTTGACAGTCTGCGCAGTCTGTACCAACGCTTCGTCGCCGACTGGATGACCCCAGGTATCGTTGACCGTTTTGAAATGGTCCAAATCGAACAAAATCATCGACAAAGGTTCCCGGTAGCGGTCCGCATGAGCAAGCACGTTCTCTAACCGCTGATTGAGCATTTCCCGGTTGAACAAACCGGTAAGGCGATCCGTCGTCGCCAACCGCTCTTGCAGTTGAAGCAAACGTCGTTCTTCACTGACTTTTTCCTGCAGCGTTAGGGTTCCCCGGGCCAGCAGGCCAATCTCATCTTCTCGCTGAACATCCGTTTCCAGCCCGGAAATCTGCTGGCCATCGAGAATATTCTGTAACCCCTCGACAATCCTCCCCATCGGCGCAAACAGCTTGCTTCGAAAATATATCAGGAAAAAAGCCACAAAGAACGAAGTCAACAGAAATTGGGACATGGCAATGCGAAAACCACGTTCGGCTTTATGCGTCAGCTGCTCGACATGGGTACGCGTTTCCCGATCGATTACGGCAATCAGATCAAAAATCGAATCAAACGCCGGCACGGAATGGGCGGCCAACCGCTCCCCCGATTCCTTCGGCAGCGCTTTGAGCAAGAGCTGCGACAGGATTTCGGTTTGCATCGGCCGATATATTTGGTAATATTCATGATAAACGCGCTGAAGCGTTTCCTGAAGAATCGGGTTGTCAAAATTGGCGGAATCATTATCAATCTGTTCCCACAAATAATCCGCCTTGGCGCGCGATTCCAAATAAGCCTGATACTCAGCCGAACTTAGCGGCTTTCCGGTGCCGATGGCAGCCGTCAAAACGCTGGCGCCATAGCCGCTGAACAGGCGAAACTCGACACAATTCAGCTGAAAATGATGATAAATGTCAAACACGCCCAGCGTACGTTCGCGCCGTCCCATCGAATCAATGATATCCCTGATGAAAAAGATGAATTCCGTAGATTGACGAATCCATTCGTCACGAATCGCGGGATTTCTTCGGGCTAACGGCAGCTGTATCTGTTCGTCGAGCTGGCTTTGCAGCAACTGAAATTGTTTGTACTCGGTATGCAAACGTTCCGCTAACGCGGAATCAATGCGCCGTAGCTGTTCTTCTCCCATCAGCAGGTATGAATCTGCCTGGATCCGCCGCCCCCGGATAAACTCCCTGTTCTGTTCGGAAATCGGCGCTTCTGCGGCCAGAACTACGTTCGAACGCCCCCGCTCGAAGCTGAGAGCTTCAATGGCTTTGAAAAACGGTTCGGCACAAGCGTTAATTTCGGCGATCCGTTCAGCGTGCTGAAGATTTTTGACCGCATCATAAAACCACAGGGAGGCGGTTGCCATGATAAACAGACTGACCGCAATGATACATGAAGAAAGCTTGGTTTGCAGGGACCACCCGCCCCAGTGATTTTTCATTGCCACACCATCCTGCAATTATCCCGAAGATTATCACTCGGAAACACTTTGCTACTGTCTATTATTTGTTGTCATGACTGGAAAACCCTGCTTTTTCCGACGATAGAACATTCTTCCGGCGGGAAAATGACCATTTCAGAAAGCCGCCGACGACGGTGAACCGACAAAAGTGGCGCTGGAAAGAATGCTTTCCAGCGCCACTGTGTCTTTTGAACCGGTTATTGTTGTTGCGTTTTGCTCCGGATGGCTTCCAGCACCATGTCGCGGAAGGTATCGAAGCCCATCGTGCCGACATCGCCCTTTCCGCGGACCCGAACGGCCACCGCGCCGGCTTCCTGCTCCTTGTCGCCCAGCACCAGCATGAATGGAACTTTCTCCATCTGGGCTTCACGGATCTTGTAGCCGATCTTTTCGCTCCGTTCGTCCACTTCCACCCGAATGTCGAGTTCTTTCAGACTGGCGGCCAATTTTTGCGCATATTCGGTGTTCCGGTCGGTGATCGGCAGGATCTTGACCTGTACCGGCGCGATCCAGACCGGGAACGCCCCGGCGTAATGCTCGATCAGGATGCCGATGAATCGTTCCATGCTGCCGAACGCGACCCGGTGGATCATCACCGGACGATGACGCTGGCCATCTTCACCGACATAAGTCAGGTCGAAGCGTTCCGGCATCAGCATGTCCAGTTGGATGGTGCCGCACTGCCAGGTCCGGCCGATCGAGTCCTTCAGATGGAAGTCGATTTTAGGCCCGTAGAAGGCGCCGTCACCTTCGNNTGATTTTATAGGGCATATTCCGCTCGTCCAGGGCCTCTTTCAGGGCCGCGGTCGCCACTTCCCAGACTTCGTCGGAACCCATTGCATTCTCCGGTTTGGTGGACAGTTCCGCATGATACGACAACCCGAACGTTGAATACACGATGTTGAAGAGGTCCATGACTCCCATGATTTCCTGTNNGGGCGTCGTCCTGAGTAAAGCTCCGCACCCGCATCAAACCGTGCAGGGCTCCCGACAGTTCGTGCCGGTGAACCAACCCCAACTCGGCCGCGCGGATCGGAAATTCGCGGTAACTGTGATGCCGGGTCTTGTACACCAGCATACCGCCCGGGCAATTCATCGGCTTGACCGCGTAGTCGGCATCGTCGATCTTGGTGAAATACATGNNGGGCAGTTCATGGGCTTGATGGCGTAGTCCTCGCCGTCGATCTTGGTGAAATACATGTTTTCCTTGTAATGGTCCCAGTGGCCGGATTGATGCCACAATGCCTCGTTCAGAATGATCGGCGTCTTGATTTCCTCATAGCCAAACTTCGTGTGCAACTTGCGCCAGAAATTTTCCAACTCGTTGCGGATAACCATGCCTTTGGCGTGGAAGAACGGGAAACCCGGGCCCTCCTCCTGAATACTGAATAAGTCGAGTTCCTTGCCCAGCTTGCGGTGATCGCGCCGGGCGGCTTCCTCCAGCATGTGCAGATAAGCGTCAAGATCCGCTTTCTTCTCAAAGGCGGTCCCATAAATCCGCTGCAACATCTTGTTCTTTTCGTTGCCCCGCCAATAGGCGCCGGCCAGGTTTTGGAGTTTCAGCGCCTTGATGCGGCCGGTGGATGGCAGATGCGGACCGGCGCAAAGATCAGTGAAGTCGCCCTGGGTATAGAGCGAGATCACGGCATCCTCCGGAAGATCACGAATGAGCTCAACCTTATAGTGCTGCCCCTTCAGTTCAAAGAAGCGAATTGCCTCCTCACGGGACAACTCCTGACGAATGATCGGCAAATCCTGCTTGATGATTTTTTCCATTTCGGCTTCGATTTTCGGCAAGTCTTCCGGGACAAACGTATGTTCCGTGTCAATGTCGTAATAGAAACCGTTGGCAATCCACGGCCCAATGCCGAACTGCACCTGGTCACCGAACAGGTGTTGAATGGCCTGCGCCATCACGTGCGACGCGCTGTGCCGCAGGGCATCCAATCCTTCCTGGGTATCCGACCCGAAAAACTCCACGGTCGCATCCTGTTCGAGAGTACGCGGCAAATCCATGACCTTGCCGTTAACCTTCGCGGCCAGTGCGGATTTGGCCAGCGACCGGCTCAGGGAAGCCGCCAGTTCCTGCAGTGTGATCCCTTTGTCGACCTCTTTAACGGATCCGTCTTTCAGAGTGATTTTAATCTTTTCCATGCAAATCCCCTCCCTATTCCATCCAATAAGTATATCGGCGTTCTGCGGAGCGCCGATAATGCCAAATAAAAAAACTCCCATCCCAGTCACGGGACGAGAGTTGATCTCGCGGTTCCACCCCAATTGGCGCTATACAGCACCCGGCTCACAGCCCCGGTAACGGAGGGCATCCGGTCCGAACCTATCCTTGCCTTTCGGTTCGACAGTTTAAAGGGGGTAACCCGTCACCTTCCGTGTGAAGCGCTTTCAGCCGCGGCGCATTCTCTCTGGAACCGGTTGAGATGAAGGGTCATGTCCTTCGCATTACTGTTTGCCAAATTTGATTAAGATTTATTATATTCCCTGCAACCAACAAAGTCAACGCGCGCCATCAATCGAACGTTTGTTTTGCGTAAATAAGTTATGTCGAACACATGTTTGTCAGGCGTTCGTCCGACAGGATTGCTGTTGTAAATACAATTTGGCTACAATTAACAGCAAAACCAATCCGTTCGCCGACATCGACCAAACGACCGGCACTCCGGTCATGCTTGCCGCTAAAAACGCCAGAACTCCGACCAACATCAACGTGTTTTCGGCAAAATTCTGGATCGCCACGATCTTACCAGTGCCGACCGTCTGTTCCCCTACCCGCTGCAGCATGGCATTGAGTGGAATCACGTACATCCCGCCAAAACTACCGCATATCGTCTGGATCAATAGCGCCAGGGTCAAACCAGGCGACCAGGGCAACAGTAGCAGACAACTACCCATCAGCGCGCCGCAACCGATTACCCGGATAGTATGGCCGACCGGAATCAGTCGCGGCGTCAAGGCGGCGCCGACGACCAGTCCAACTCCGCTCAGGGTGATCATCAGACCGATGGTCGTGTTGTCGCGAATGCCAAAGGCTACAGGCAGCCAACTGAACACCGCCAGCCGCAACACGGCCGACGCCATCCAAAATCCACCGGTTCCCAGTAAGGAAAATCGGCCACGGGGAACCTGCAACACGCGGGATAAATCTCTCAAAAAATCCGGGATCGCATTGCGAAACATTATGTCGCTATTGTATGGATCACTGGGAATCCCCAAACATAGCGTCGCCGATCCGACATAGAACAGGATACAGACGGTCAGGGCCAGAATGATCGAATGGTCGGCTAACCAGCCGCCGGCAACCGCACCGGCAAGGATGGCCAAAATCGTAGTCCCTTCCACTTGGGCATTGGCCTGCAGCAACTGTTGGTCCGAATTCGCCAAAAATGGCAGGATCCCGTATTTGGCCGGGCTGTACAATACCGCGCCGACCCCGACCACGGCATAACCGATGGCCGGATCGGCCCCCGCGAGCAGCAGTCCGACTCCGCCACATTTTACGACATTGCCGCCGATCAGTACCAGGCGTTTGGCAAACCGGTCGGCAATCCGGCCCGCCCAGGGCGAAAGAAGAATGTAGGCGAACAAAAAGGTCGCCTGGACCAGTTGCAGATACCAGCCGGGAAAGGCGTCCCGAACGAGGATCGCCTGGGCGACGAATAGTATCATGTTATCGACAAACGCCGAAAGGAACTGTGCGACCAGCAAGGCGCTGAAACCGTTCATGTCGGACTCTCCGTCACCAGTTGGGCCACCTGCCGCTGCAAAGTCATGTAATCCGGTTTGCCGCTCCCCAACAGCGGCATTTTTTCGAGCCGGACCAGTTCTGACGGTGCATATAACCCGCTATGCCCCTGTTCCAGCAAATATTCCCGGATCGTCTGCCGATCGGCTTCGCGCTCTCCGGCCCGACGGTCTTCATTTACATGGCCTCGGACCCGATGCGAGACGATTTCCGCGACTTCCTGCAGCGTCACGCGGCGCTGCTCGAGCGGCTCTCATCCTGGACGATCCGCATTGTCGCCCCGGCGTATCGCAAGGCCGTCGTGAAGGACCTCCAGAAGGCCGCCTGGAGCCAGCTGGCCTCACCGCTCAGAGAACCCGTGCTGACCGAGCTGCGCTGGTACTTCTC
>DCTI01000015.1:245-10744 GCA_002329525.1 Negativicutes bacterium UBA1444 | reverse complement strand
CCGGCGAAGCGCCTTCTTGACTATTATAAAGCAACGATTAGTTCTTTCGGAAGCCGTTAGCTAGTTTCAGTTGTTGCTCCTTCCGAATGAGGAGCGTACAGAAACCGATATTGTAAGCAAGCAATATAAACACAATCGCCGTTAACGACGGATCGCGAGCATACTCGGCCAACGGCGGTCCCTGTCGCGTGAATTCCACTCCGGCAGAGCCGCCCAATAGGGCATGAATATCCTCATAACCTTTGTGGAGGAAGCGGCCGGCGAGAATTACAAAGATGCACTTGCCAATCCAACGATTCTGACGATAGAACCAGTCCTGGTTACGCTGTTCAAATGTCGAAGTGCGAAGGGAATAGCAAGCAATGGCGCTTCCCAGCAAGATGCCGAGAATATCGAAGACATATCGCACTGGATGCGAGTAGCCGGTACTCAGCAATGCGCCCCCGACGATGACCAGCAGTGCTGTTCGCGCAAGTAAGCGCCATTTCACGAACTTTTGAAATTGGAGTTCACTCCGGGCATGCCGGTAAATTTTTAATACCACCAGCATAACTACGATGCTAATCGCCGCTGTATGTTGCTGCATGGTTTAAGGAATCACCGCAAACGTGTCATAAACGTATTTCTGGTTATTCTGATCCAACCAATACTCCGTGGCCGTTATAGAATTTTTGGCATCATCCACCATGAAAACGATATAACCGGGACGACCTTGCGCAGTGGACACTGCCGTCGTCGGGAATACATTGGTCAACCGGCTGTCGACGGTAGCAGGGTTATAACTGCTAATACAGCCCAAATTGCCGATCACGATTTGCGGTATCCCGTTTGCCCGGCCCCGGAAATAAAGGTGTTCATGTCCGGAAATATACGCGGTCACGTGATTATCGGTCAACAGTTGCCAAAACTGGCTCTGGAGGCTGGACTGATCAAACAGGTTAAACTGCGCCATCTTGCTGTTTGCAGTGGTGTCGGGGGTATAAACCGGACTGTGCCCCATGACGAAGAGATGACGTGCCCCCTGGGTGTTCTGCAGTTCCGTCTTTAGCCAATCCATAGGCAACGTAACAATTCCGGCGGCTGTATTGACGAATTGGTCGAGCATGATGAATTTTGCGTTATTGTGAACAAAGCTATACGATAACCCTTTGGCAGCCGTTGGACCGTTCTGCGGCATGGCGCCGGCAATGTTCGCCAGGTAAGCCTGGGATAACGCCGGCTCTCCATTATACAGACCATAATCATGGTTGCCGCGGATCACGTATAAAGGAATATTCGCCTGAGCAAGCGGGGCGGTTACCTTCTTATAATTGGCATATTGCATGTCAAATTGTTTATATGCCGGTGAAGTCGGCAGCGTTTGGGCGCCGGTAATCAAATCACCGGTTTGTAAAACAAAATCAGGATGTTCGGCGACAATATAGCTGATGATGGGGGCCAGATAAGGCGTAACTCCAGTCGGGGTATGTTGCATGTCCGCGTCATGGGTGTCGCTGATCATGGCGAATTTCCAGACGGGAGATTTCGATACGGGAATTTTCGGTGAACCCGGTACTGCAGCGGCACGGGCGACGCGACCCGGCGGCAGAGCCAGCGGCAACCCCAACAATCCGGTCAGCGCTGCGCAGGTTTTGAGAAAGCGGCGCCGGGACAACTTACGCTGTTGCAGCAAGTCCCGTAAAGAGTGAATATTGGACATGACTTTTAACTCCTTTTGCGCAAAGTTAGTACTGTTGAATACAAGTGAAATCAAGTCGAAGCACGATTTGGGTTCCACACTTCAATTTCGCCGAACCATTCGTAATTCCTCTATCATCGCCCCGTACTGGGATCGTAAATTCTAGTGAGATTGTTTTGACGAATGAAGGAAAAAAAAGATCGGCGTCGAATCGAACAATCATTGTGTCTACTGGGGAAATGAAAGCCCGTGTATGCAAAAGCCAGTCCTGCAGCGTTCCAAGTTGTTCAGCGGTCAAATAGGAAGGGAGGCCTCGGTAATGTATTTTAACGGTTCCATTTACAGAATTGCCTTGTCCCTGGTCATGGTCCTTGCTGTCATATCGGGCGGGATCGTGCACGCGGACACGCCGGCAACGCCCCCGCCAGCGGGAACAGCGGTTCAACTGCAAACCTATGGCGTTGTACCGGTCATGGTGATGAACCTGACCCAGGTGCCAATTAATTTTAGCATTTCGACCAATCAGGCGGCGGCCTATGCGAAAGGAAACGTGCCGATTGCGATCGGTTTATCCNNCCGGCGGAACGACTCCCTTATTCAGCAACCCGACAACACCGACAACCATCCCCAGCGGGGCAACGAACCCTTCTTTGCAACCGGCGGCGTCATCGTCCGGAACCGCAAGCAATACCAATTTCAGTTTTGTCAATGCGTTCGCCCTGTTTCCTTCCTGGAGCGGCACGGTGAACTTTCCCGGCACGGCTTACGTCCCCTATACTTATGGGAACGGCGGCGCCAGCATGGGTGGGACTCCCGGCTCGCAGGAGACCGGCAACTACTACAACTATACACAGCAGGCGGCCTATGGACAAAGCATGGCCGGCGCTTCGACCACCTCGATCAACCTGAATCCGGTTTCCGACAATGGTTCAGTGCTGGCCGGCTATGTCATCAACATCAACAGCCTGGGTGGCGCTACAAGCGCCTATCAGGCGCAGCAAAGCTCATTTCCGCCTCAACAGGACTGGGTGGAAGATATTCTCACACTCCTGGTGGACATTGAAACGATTGCCGAACCGACGCCGATCGGCGTTGCCGATATGGTTTACGGCATTTACAAATCGATCAAGGAGATGCTGGACTCGGGGTCGGAGAGTTATACCAACGCCCCCTATCCCGCTACTTACAAGGGCATCAACGTCACCGCCAGCATGGCGGCCGGCTATAATGGACTGACTCTGCCGCTGACCAGCGGGAACAGCAGCTATCTGGTCTATGAAACAAACGCGGCGTTTCAGGGGGGAGTCCCGGCGCTGGAACAACAGAATACGGTGATTGTCTATACCTGGCGAACGAGCCCGCAAAATACGTCGACCAATGAACGGAACTCGGCCGATACACTGGTTGTGATGGTGATCAACCAAGCCGTGTACGCCGCCAACCAAATGCAGCAATGCCTGAACAGCGTTTCCGCTCCGAAGGTTGGCGCCGGCAAGCTGCAATACAAACCCAGCAAGGAACAGTCGCAGGACTCGCTCAAACTGCTGGCGATTCTGAGCGCAATCGAGAAAAAGAATCCGCAGGACGCGAAAAAAATCGTGGAGATGTTTGGAATGCGGGGCCAATATGGCAAAGCGAAACAGGATCAGAACGCCCAAGCCGGCATCAAGAAAACGCTCCGGGAAATTTTCGAAAAACATCGGAGCGAAATTCCGGCGATTGAGCACTATCTGACGAAGCTGCCGCATTGAGCACGGAAAATAAACGATAAAGCGAGGAGTAGCAATGCTGAAACGAAATATTGTCTGCTTTTGCCTGATGGTTTGTGTGGCTGCCTTTAGCGGTCTGGCGTCGGCCAATCCGCCCTACGCCAGCATTATGGCGTATACGCAGGGGCAGAATATGCAGCCGACGATGAACATGCTGGCCGTGCTCAATATTATCAACCTGACCCCCTGGGAAATCTATATCGGCGACCCCAACAACAAAACCGACATTATGAAGGGGTTTTCCGGGTCGCAAATTCCCAATACGCCCACAGCGGTCAACTCCTTCTGGCTGAAAGGGGNNAGCGGTACCAGCGGGTTCGCCTTTCACTCGGTGCAAATCGGCCTGAGCAACCCGAACAATTCCTGGGTTCAATCCAGCGCCAACAACAATAAGAACTACAATTCCAACAGCATTGATTTAACAGGAAAGGCGAGCAACACCACCCAGAAGCCCTATCAAAACTATGCCGCCCATACGGCGTACTTTTCCCTGCCGATTGTCGTCAACAGCACCAACGGGCAGCAAAATTCGAAAACCGCCGCCCTGAATTTCATGGTGACCGGGTCGGAAGGTTTCGCTACCGCCGCTGCGATGTCGATGGGCAAATATACTTACATGGCAGCTTATGCCCTCAGCTTTGGCGACGGAACCAACAATTACGGCTGGGCTACGAACAATACCAATATCCCGTCGATTATGGGGGCTCCGCCTTATAACAGCACGCAAAAAGTGACGCAACTGCTCACCATTCAGGCCGCAGGCTCGNNCCGATTACGGCCGGTGGTTCACTTTCCCACCCCGTTTACCTGAACACTGCGGCGCTCATGTTTCCCAATTTTTCCAACCTGTCCGGCGTCGGCGTGGTGCAGGGGATCAGTTACGACCTGGTCGCGTTGCTGCAGTCCGGCGATTACGCAAATTGCTCGCTGATCTTCATGGCAGTGCCGCATGGCTCAATAACAGCCGGCCAATAAGCCTGACGCTGCCGGCCCGTCAAAAATAAAAAAATACGGCGCGGTTCAAAAAACAGCAGGGTAATTCTTGAGTTAAAGCGAATCTAAAGAGAAGTTATTTTTGGATGAGGCGGTTTTATAGTTGCCTGTTCGACGAGTATGGATGTGCAGACTGTTGACTGTGCTTGTGGCGGTATCATTGCTGGTGGGTGGGATTGGACCCAATCGGGGTTCCGCCGCCGCGATGGATGCCGCCAATGTTGTGAACACGCCGGCAACTCCGGCGGAAACAGCGGCTGCCGATGTCGCGGGGTATCGGATCGTTAATGGCGTTGCGATTTATCCCATACTGCCAGGGAATGAAACGGTAGTGCAGGGATTGTTGTCCTCCCTGGCGCAGGATCCGGATTTCCAGGGCATCAGCATGACCCTTTACGCGCCGGTCGGGACCAAGCCCAAGATTCTGCTCAGCAACCAGAGCGAAGATCGGTTGCGGTATGCGGTGCAGAAATTAAAAACCATCATGAGCCGGATGGGGGAGCCGCATCACTTGGTTGTGGCCGCCTATCTGCGGGAAATTTCGATCAGCAACGACGATGCGGTGGGACTGTCCCTGTTTTCCAATGGTATTCAGGGCGGGATGACTTCACCGAACACGACCACGGTAACCACAACATCGCAGCCCGGTTCACCGACGACCACAACCCGGACCAATACGGGATATACGCTGGGCTTGGCCAATTTGCCCCTGAATGTGGCCGGGAGTCTGACCAAGTCGATGTCCAAGGGCAAGGTCATCGTGGGTAGTGAAATCACGATTGTAAACGGATCTACCGCCGAGCTGAAAAATGATGATTCGATGCCGGTGCCGCTCAGTGGGGCCAACAACCAGGTCACATTCAATACCCAGACCATCAGCAGCGATGTCAAGATCACGCCGACGATCGTGAAGTTCAATGCGGAAAAACCCGAGGAAAGCATCGTCCGCCTGGACGTGGTCATCCAGCTGAGCGTGCCGACGGATACGGTGGTTTTCAGCAACGGGGGCACCACGTCGTCGGCCTTGGAGTATACGACGCAAACCCTGACTTCCACCCACTATGTCAAGGCGAACAACGAGAAGATCATTGGCGGGCTGTTCGCAAGCGATACCTGGACGGATTCCCGGAGTGGAATCCCGATATTGATGAATATTCCCGTGCTGAAATATCTGTTTTCCACGAAAACTCGCAGTTTGCAACATATGGCATCCATCCTGACGATTGCCGTACGGATTTTGCCGGTGGATAAGGAAACGGGATATGATTATTGAACGAAGCGCAGGTCGCTCCTTTAACCGGACATTCCGACTTTGCCTGCTGGTTTGCTTGCTGCTGGCCGGTTCCCTGACCATCGCGTCGGCGCAGGAGAACGTCCCGGATATCGTGGTGGAAAACGGTACGGTGATGCTGCCGATCGTTCATGGCAACGAACAGGCGGTGACCGGCCTGTTGCCCTATCTGCAGCAGATGCCGGAATTCACCAACATGACGCTGACTTTATTGCAGCCCAAGGGTGCGCCGGCGATGGTGCTGCTATCCGGAGCCGACGAATCGTGGCTGCGGGCGGCGGCCACCAAGCTGCAGGGCTTATTGTCGGAGAGCGGCAGACCGCACCGGCTGATTATTTCCGCCTATTTGCGGGAATTGGATGTCGCCGATAATCAGACGACCGGAATCGACTGGTCGTCCTTGACCGGCAATGTCACGTTCGGCGTGAGCGCTCTGAATCGGGTGGTGGGGCCCAATATGTCCACGACTACCGATACCTTTTCCTACGGCTTGGGTGCTCCGACCGGCGGATTCTACGGGTTCAATGCGCAAATGACGCGCTCCCTGTCCAAGAGCCGGGTCATCATGGGCAGCAATTTATACACGCCCAACGGCATTCAGGGCGAAATACTGAGTCAGACCATCGTGCCACTGCAAACAACGGACAGCAACGGAAACTCCACCCTGACCTCCCAGACGATCAGCAGCGACGTGAAGATAACGCCCACGATCGTGAAATATAACGCGGCGAATCCTGCCGAGAGCGTAATTCGGCTGGATGTATACATGCAAATGGCTTTGGTTACCGGCAGTGTTCAGGTCGGAAATTCGTCGGCCAAAGAGTTTTCCACCAAGACGCTGACGACCATGGGGTTCGTGAAGCCCAATAGTAATGTCTATGTAGTGGGCGTGTTCGCCGGCGACACGGAGACGCGTTCCGTAAGCGGAATCCCGATCTTGATGAACATTCCGTTTCTAAAGCATTTGTTTAGTCAGAAAACCACGCAATTGACGCATAAAGTCGGTGTGTTGACAGTCTCGGTACGCATACTGCCGGAAGGGTACTGAAGTCGTTGATCGCTGCAGGACAGCGGAGGGTGAGGATAATTGTGAGGAACCTTGATTGCGCGGGGAACGCGCGGATGAAGCTGCTCGGAGTAATGTTTTTGGCATTCGTTGCCTGCTGGGCGGTGCTGACCTCCAGTGCGTATGCCGAGGCGCCGGAAAAGGTGGCGCCGACTCTCACCATCACGCTGCTGGACGAAGACGGCTTGCCGATCAGCGACGTTGGCCTTTCGGCGATCGCTGCGGATTTTACGGCGCATACGAAAGGCAGAGCGACGACTGACCGTGAGGGAAAAGCCGTGTTTCGGGGGCTGGCAAGCGGAAACTACTACTTCTTTGCGCATTTCAATGCGATCCGCAGCCNNTGCCACGCCGGGTATGGAATGCCGGCGATGATTCGGGAGTTCAAGTCCTCGCGCACCTTCTTTTTGTCCGAGAGCCGGAAGTTCGATTTGAGCGCCAACGTGGAAAGCACCTTCACGGTAAACAGAGGCTCCTACATTCTTTTTGAGACCTACCTGCAAACGGTTCGCTCCGGGAAAATCATCATCATGAATGAAAAGAATGGAATCGAACAAATCCTTCCCGTCGCGTCCACCGATTATCTGCAGATTTATCTGCCGATGCGCACCACGTATAAGATCGTAACGATCAAAGACAATGACTATGACTCCTGGATCATGGAATTCTTCGCGCATGAAAGACTGCGGATCGAGTTGCTGTAGGAAAAAACCGGGACGACATTTTTATCCGGACAACGAAAGAGGGAGCCGGCGTAAAGCACGCCTGCTCCCTCTTTGCCAATATGCCAAGCCGGTTGCAATTGCCTGTTATGTTGGCAATTGAAGAATTTTCCCAAGACAAACGGCGATAATGTTATAATAAAAGCAGAAAATTCAAACGAGGAGGTGCTTGAAATGTCACAAGTGAAAAAAATTCTGGTGGCGTACGATGGATCTCCCCATAGTAAAAAAGCCTTGGAATGGGCAATTGAGTTAAGTCTTCTGTCCTGTGCGCAAGTGGCGGCAGTAAAAGTTCTGGATTTAAGCGAGCTGTATCTTCTGCGCGGAGCCAGTGAAGCTTTTATACAGGGACTGGAAGAAATACGACGGGAAGATCAGAAAATGATGGACGAAGCGGTAGCGACCGGACAGAACAGAGGAGTAAAGGTAACGGTTGAGCATCTCCAGGGGAATATTGCGCAGGAAATTCTCAATTACGCGAAACAAGGTAATTACGACATGATTGTTACTGGCACCAAAGGGCACGGGGCGCTTGAGGNNACACGAAACCTGGTGAGTCTTTCCCATATCCCGGTGTTGGTTGTCAAGGATTAGAGAAGATTTGAACCATGTATTTTTAGATTTATCCAGACAAGGAGAGAGGGAGCAGGCGTGGTTACGCCGGCTCCCTCTCTCTTATGACCACGAACAGAGCGGCCCGGCGCGGAACACGGAAAAATCGGGCGATCATGAATTTCACTCCTCAAACAGATAAAATATCAATATTTTGGATAGAAAAAGTCTATAATAGATCGCCGACGAATACAAGTGATATTCGGCGAATTTGCAATCAAGGCGATAGGACCGGATTACGGTGGAGGACAATCTGACGATAGGTTTGGTTGGTATTATCCCAAAGGCTCAGCGTGTCCGCCATACTCAACCGATGTTCCAGCAGCGATTTGCGGCACCCGAATTTTTCGGCCAAAGTGACGATATCGTCAATTCCCGCATGCAACAAACGCGACAGTTCTTCCAGTTCGATCAGAAGCATGGCCGTTAAATCACGGGCGAGCATGTGGCCTGGGGTGGGAAACGAGTCGAGAAAGAGCATGTGGTCCGAAGTAGTGGGGAAAAAAGTCGTCAGATGGAGAAACTGGAGACCCATCGCCAGGAGTTCGCGAATCTCCTCGTGAGTGAACGGTCTTTGTTTTTGCAAAAGGATTTTGGCTGGCTGATTCTCACTTTTGGGCTGGTACACGGCAGCAATTTCTTCCGGCAAAGTTTCATAGATCACCTCGACATGCCAAGCGGCAACAAGACAATGAATATCGATCATGCGTTGGCATCCTCCTTGCGATTCAAGTATTCGAGATATTCCAGATACAAATGCAGCATATGGCGTAATTCCGGCTTTAATGCGGCTGCCCGTTGCTCCAGACCCGATGTGTCGCAGCTGCGGGATTTTTGAGAAGCGGTGGCCGCGATATCGTCGACGGATTCCATTCCTTCGAAAAACTCCGGCAACGTAATGCCGACCGCGTCGCAGATCTTTTGCAGGACCGTGACCGAAGGGTTGCGGATTCCTTCCGACTCATACCGGGATAGCGTGGAAGGTTCCGTTTCCGTCCGGCGGGCCAGCTGTTCGAGGGTTAACCCTTTTAGTTTTCGCAACTGGCGAATCCGTTGAGCGATGGTGATGTTGAACAATTTTGCCGCCTCCTTTCTGCAAGCATAGAATACAACGATTTGCAATCCATTTCAAGCATATCCGCAAAATAAATTTTGCTTATGTGCAAATTATGCTCCGGGAAGTGCTATAATAAAAATCAAAGAACTGGCAATCTGGCGCGGCGACTCTTTCGGGAGGCGTCGCGCCTTTGCGCTGGAAAAAGGACTGGAGGGATTCGTCATGAAGTATTTCAATGTCTGGCAGGAGAGCGATTTGAGCTTTACCGCAAAAGGAGTGTATTGCTTGCTGCGTCAGTTTGCGGACAACACGACTTTGAGATGTTGGCCCTCGGTCGGCAGAATGTCCGAATTGTCCGGCTAGTCCAAACCGACGTTGCGAAAGGCGCTGAAGGATCTGGCAAAACATCATTGCCTGTTGATCATGCATAAGGTCAGCGGGCGGGGAGTCATTTGCTCGAATCGATATCAGCTGCTATGCCCGGATGAAAGGTCCGGTCCCGATCCTGGGGGCAAAAAGCTTACCGTCGCGAGAAAAACTTTTACCCCCGATGGAAAGGAAATTTCCGGCGATGGCAAGCAGCTTACCGGCGAGGGTAAGCAGTTTTCCCCGAACTTATCCAAGAGAACTCCTCCAAGAAACTTCTCCCCTGAAGGGAACGGTTCTTGTAAGAACAAGATCCCCAGGGCATTTGCCTCCTTGGGTATCGATCCGGCGGAATTCGCCGGACTGGCGGGAAGGGAGGCGGCGGAATGACCACACAGGAGGCGAATCGTCTGGTCGCGGTGGCAGTGGCCGCCTATCCGTCGATGCAGGATCGTGATCTGGCGATGACTGCCCGCGTCTGGGAACGGGCGTTGGCTGATCTGCCCTTGGCGGTGGTGGAACGGGCCGTGCTGAAATTGATCATGACCCGAAAGTTTTTCCCCGCCGTGGCGGAAATCCGTGAAGCCGCGGAAAGTCTACTGAACAAAGGCCACCCGACGCCGGAGGAAGCGTGGGGGGAAGTGATGCCGCAACTCAATCCCTATCGGGCTCCCCACTATTCCGACCCGTTGATCCATCGGGCGGTTCAGGCCGTCGGTTATCTCAGCATCTGCATGAGTGAGCATCTCGGCGTGGAACGGGCCCATTTCCTGCAAATCTATCAAGCCTTTCTGCGGCGGGCCGACGATACGGCCACCAACGAATCGATCGAAAAAATAGCCGGACCGGCCAAGGAGCTGTTGCTGCAAGTGGCCGGCCGCTTGGGAGGGAGTAAACAATGAAAATTGTTCTGGATCCTGGACACAGCGGAAAGTTCGAGCCGGG
>DCTI01000015.1:0-182 GCA_002329525.1 Negativicutes bacterium UBA1444 | reverse complement strand
GCGAACGGTTGGCATGCCGATTTGTTTATCAGCATTCACTGCAATTCGTCGGTCCATCCCGAAGCCGAAGGCACCGAAACTTACTATTTCCCCGGTAGCGTCAAGGGACGGGAACTGGCCCGACGGTTGCAGTTCTGTGTGACCGACGCCATGCTGACCGAGGACCGGGGCGTCAAAGAGGC
>DCTI01000224.1 GCA_002329525.1 Negativicutes bacterium UBA1444 | reverse complement strand
CTACGAAATGGCGAAAAAAGGCCGGGCCGGAGCGGCGCTCGGCATTGCGGCGATCGGTTCCTTCATCGCCGGAACCGTCGGTGTCATCGGCATGACGTTCATGGCGCCGCCGCTGGCGGAATTTGCGCTTCGCTTCGGGGCTCCCGAGTACTTTGCCCTGATGTTGTTCGGCCTGATGCTGGCTGTGTTTTTGTCCGGCGATTCTCCGATCAAGGGAACGATCATGCTGCTGATGGGCATTATTTGGCCCAATGTCGGCCTGGATCCCATTTCCGGCCAGGAACGTTTCACGTTCGGCATTGTGTCACTTCAGGGAGGCTTTGATTTTGTTACGTTGGCCATGGGCCTGTTCGGCCTCAGCGAGATCTTGTTGACGTTGGAAGAGCAGGAGGGTGCGCAATTCGTGACCCGTACCATTGGCAAGCTGTTTCCCACCGCTGCTGATTGGGCGGAGAGTAAGTGGCCGGTTTTCCGCGGTTCTGTTCTTGGTTTCTTCACCGGAATTATTCCCGGCGGCGGCGCGGTCGTCGCTTCACTGACCTCTTATGCGATCGAAAAACGATTTTCCAAGCATCCTGAAGAGTTCGGCAAAGGGGCCTTGGCCGGGGTTGCCGGACCCGAATCCGCCAACAACGGTGCGTCAAGTTCCTCGTTCATCCCTTTGTTGACGCTGGGGATTCCCTGCAACGCTTCCGTAGCCATGATTTTCGCCGCGCTGCTGATTCAAGGCGTCACACCGGGTCCTTTTCTGATTCAGGAGCGGCCGGATGTTTTCTGGGGTGTGATTGCCTCCATGTATATCGGCAATGTGATTCTGCTGATTCTCAATCTGCCGTTGGTAGGACTTTGGGTACAGTTGTTGAAGGTTCCGTTCGGGATTCTCGGGCCGGTTATCGCCATGTTCACCACGGTCGGCTGTTACAGCCTGGCCAATGAGACATTCAGTATCTATGTGTTCATCGGCTTTGGGGTTCTGGGGTATGTCCTGCGCAAATTGAAGTTCGAGCCGGGGCCGATGGTCATGTCGTTCATCTTGGCGCCGCTGATTGAAAATGCGTTCCGCCAGTCCCTGCTGATGTCGGAAGGAAGCCTGTGGATATTTGTATCCCGGCCGATTTCGGGCACATTGATGGCGATTTTCGCGATCGTCCTCGTGGGACAGCTGATTTCGACCTACCGGCGGCAAAAACGAAATGCATGTGAAAGTGAGGGGGTGGAAAAATCGGCGGGTCAGGAATAACCATACGGACAAAATATGAGGAGGGTATCAGATGAACAGCAAACGAAACTGGAAAATAATTCTGTGTCTTGTGGTTGTTGTCTCCCTAATCGCCTTGGCCGGCTGCGGCGGCAAGCCGGCGTCCGATCCGAAAAAACCGGCGGCGGCTCCGGCCTTCAAACCGGATAAACCGGTCACCATCGTCGTTCCTATGGCGGCAGGCGGTTCGACGGATATGCTGGCCCGTGCCGTGGAAAAAGTCTGGAACAAACATTGTCCGCAACCGGTTCAGATCGTCAATAAGCCGGGCGGCGGCGGAATTGAAGGGGCCCGGTTCGTTTCCCGCGCCAAGCCGGATGGTTATACATTGACACTGGGGTACGGATCTGGTCACGATCTGGTCATGCCGCATCTGCAAAAGATGGAATATGATCCGTTCAAGGATCTGGTGCCGATCGCCCGTTTGTCGATCCATTCCGTGGTGGTATTGGTGCCGGAAAAATCCCAGTTCAAGAGCATGAAAGAAATCATCGACTGGGCGAAAAAGGAGAATAAACCGGTAACCGCTTCGGTTTCGGTTACGGCCGGAGCTGTTGACCTGGTAATGCGCGGAATCGGCAAATCCGCTGGTATCACCGTCACTCCACTCCCGCATTCGGGTGGCTCACAGGCCATGACTACGTTGCTGGGCGGCCAGACCATAATGGGCGGCGGGCATCCGGCTGAAATCATTCCGCAGCTGAAAGCCAACCGGGTTCGCGCCATCGGCATCGCCACGCCGGAACGGGACCCAGCATTGCCGAACGTGCCGACGCTGAAAGAACAAGGAATCAATTTCTACACTTGGGGTTCTGTAAAGGGGATGGCGGCTCCGAAAGGAACTCCGCCGGAAATCATTGCCTACTACAGCGACCTGTTCAAAAAAATCAGCGAAGATCCGGATTTCAAAAAAATCATGGCGGACTTGGTGCAGCCGATTCAGTATCAAAACTCCACCGAATACGCCGCTTTCATGAAACAGGCGTATGACGATTATGGCAAATTGGTCAAGGAGCTCGGCTTGGACAAAAAATAAGCCCAGGAACTGACAGCCAATTGGATAAAGGAGATTATAGGGATGAAAAATAACATCAAACAGCGTCTGCGGAACAATGAAACCATAGTCGGCACGATGATCACCACTTTCGATAGCCCGGAACTGGCCAAGATCCTCAAGGTTTGCGGCTTCGATCTTTTTGTGATTGACTGCGAACATGGACATTTCGATTATTCGGCGGTCGGCAACATCTGTTCCGTGGCCCGGGAAGCCGGGATTGCCGCCGTTGTGCGTATTCCGGAAGTCAGACGCGAAATCGTCCTGAAGTACATGGAAATGGGGGCCACCGGCCTGCTGCTGCCGAACTGCGATACGGTCGAACAGGCAAAGGCGCTGGTGGAATACTCCAAGTACTATCCGATGGGTAACCGGGGCGTTTCACTGTTGCGTCAGCACACCGGCTATGAAAAAATCGATTCGGCGACTGAGTACATGAAGCAGTGCAACGCTGAGAATATCTTAATGATTCAGGTCGAGTCGCCGACTTCGGTGGAAAATCTCGACAAAATCCTGAGCATCGACGGGATCGACTCCGCGTTTGTCGGCCCCAATGATCTGTCGCAGAGCATGGGGATTATGGGACAGTACGACAATCCAAGGTTTATTGAGGCCCTGGACCATGTCATTGCCACCGCGAAAGCCAAAGGCAAATATTCCGGCATCCATATGATGGCGGTACCGGCGCTGCAACCCTGGATCGACAAGGGGATGAAGCTGAACCTGCTCGGCAACGATCTGATCTACATGATGAACGCCGCGAAAGAGGCGCTGGGCAAATTGAAGAAGTAAACCAAGTATCACAAAGAAGGAGCAACGCCAAAAATTGAGTATGGCGGTTGCTCCTTCCATTAAGATGTCGACCGAGGTGTGTTGTGAAAGAAATCGAGCAATTGCTGTCCGACATAATCATTCCGCCGCTGGTCCGGGTACGGCAACAATTTCCCAGGGCGATTCTGAACGATGTGGCGGCAGCAGTACGGAATGAACTTAATAAGCCGGGACTGCTTGACCGGGTGAGACCGGGCGAGTCGGTGGCCGTGACGGCTGGCAGCCGGGGCATCGCCAATTTGGCATTGATTCTCCGTGAAATTGCCGGTTTGTTAAAACAGGCTGGCGCCAGCCCGTTTATCGTGCCGGCAATGGGCAGTCACGGCGGAGCGACTGCGGACGGCCAAATCGACGTTCTGGCGGGATTGGGAATCACGCCGGAAAGCGTGGGTATGCCGATTCGCGCCTCGATGGAAGTTGTCGATTTGGCAGACGCCGGCGAGCAACCGGCCTATTTTGACCAGACCGCGTTTGCCGCCGATCATGTGATCGTCGTCGGCCGAATCAAGCCGCACACTTCTTTTCGCGGTGCGTACGAGAGCGGAATTGCCAAGATGATCACCATTGGCCTGGGCAAACAACGCGGCGCCGATCTGTGCCATCAGCTGGGTCTGGCAAGAATGTCCGAACGAATCGAAAAAATTGCCCGAATCGCGATTGAAAAAACAAATATTCTCGGCGGTGTGGCGATTCTGGAAAATGCTTATGACGAAACATGCCGGATCGTCGCTCTTTCCGCCGGAGAAATTTTGGCTGCGGAACCGTCGTTATTGGCCGAGTCCAAAAGTTTCATGCCGCAAGTTTTTTTAAATCACAGCGATGTGCTGATTGTGGACGAAATTGGGAAAAATATCAGCGGCACCGGGATGGATCCCAACATCATCGAACGCTATACGACGCCACTTTTGCCGGATACCGATAAGTTTCAGCGAATCGCCGTTCTCGGTCTGTCTCGGGAAACCAAGGGAAATTTCTACGGTTTGGGGCTTGCCGATACTTGTACGCGGCGCTTGTATGAAAAAATAAATTTTGCCGAGACCTATCCCAATTCGCTGACTTCCCGGGTGATTCGATCAGTGACCATCCCGATGGTGCTGGACAATGACCGGCAGGCCATTCAGGCGGCGATTCAGACCTGTGTCAATCTGGACCCGCGGAATGTTCGAATGATTCGGATCAAAAACACTCTTCAACTGGAGGAAATCTGGATTTCCCCGGCACTAATGGCGGAAGCAATCCACCACCCCAACCTGGAGGTTATGGGAGAACCGGCGCCGTTGCTGTTTGATCAAGACGGCAACATCGTCAAGTGAGTCGGAAAAAAACTTCCTCCGCGATTCGGCGAGAGGAAGTTTTTTGTCAGGATGGGAAGAAACCTGGGGATCATGTTATAATTCACATAGATGTCTGAATGGATGTCGGCAGTGAGTATTCGGGAATGGGTGAAACGGGTGCAGATCAAAAAACGAAAACTTTATGAAGAAGTCATCGCCGGTATCGAAGAGATGTTGCAGTCCAACAATATGCAACCTGGCGATCGGCTTCAATCCGAAAAAGAGCTGGCGCAGTACTTCGGCGTCAGCAAGACGGCGGTGCGGGAAGCATTGAGCGCATTGCAGACAGCCGGTCTGATCGAGGTCAAACATGGCTCCGGCATTTATGTGCGCAATGTGAATGAACGGCTAACCAATCCCTTGACGCAGAAACTTTTGACGAATGCCGACAATATGTTTCAAATTCTGGAAGTGCGCAAGGGACTGGAAGCGGAAGGCGCGTTTCTGGCGGCGCAACGGGCGTCCAAAACAGATATTTCAAAGATCAAGGGTTGTCTGATTTCTTTGGCGGAAGTTATCGACCGGGGCGAAAGCTCCCTGCAGGCGGACTATCAATTTCATGACGCCGTGATGGCCGCGACGCACAATCCGGCGTATGTAAAAGTGTTCGACGCCATTGTCGGCGTATTTTATGCCGGATTACAATCCAGCGGCATGGATTATGGCCAGGGCGTGAATTTGCTGGAAGAACACCGCCTGATTTATGACGCCGTGAAAAAACATCAACCGGAGCAGGCCCGTCACCTGATGCGCGTTCATCTGGAAAACCTGGAGAACACCCTGAACAACTTGTCTTCCTGATCATAATTCGATTCAGACAAAGGAGGAATGGATGTTGGAGCATGTCGACATGATCATTGTGGGGGCCGGGGTCGTCGGCCTGGCGGTTGCCGCCGAACTGTCGCGAAAGCTGGAGAATCCGGAAATCATGCTGATGGAACGCCACCCGAAGTTTGGCCAGGATACTTCCAGCCGCAACAGCGAAGTGATTCACGCCGGCATGTACTACCCTCCGGGCAGTCTGAAGGCGAAACTCTGCGTGGAAGGCAACCCCTTGCTGTATGAGTTTTGCGATCTTCACCATGTTCCGTATCAACGGTTGGGCAAAATGATTATTGCCCGGGAGGAAAGTGAAATTTCGGCCATCGAAGGTATTTATCGACAAGGAACCGACAACGGGGTTCCGGGCCTGAAAATGCTGAACCGTAGTGAAATTGAGGCGCTGGAGCCGAACATCACGGCGGTGGCTGCGCTGTTCTCGTCGACAACCGGTATTATCGACAGCCATAAACTGATGGCGCAGCTGGAACGCTCGGCGATTGCCGACGGCGTGATGATGGCCTATATGCATAAGGTGACCGGTGTGGCCCGGAGCAGCACGGGGTATGAAGTGAAGTTCCTCGGCCCGGACGGCCGGGAGGACGAGCTGGCCTGCACCTGGCTGATCAACTGCGCCGGCCTGTATTCCGATTTTATACCGGCACAGCTGGGAATTGATGTGGCGGAGGCCGGGTACAAAATTTATCCGGTGAAAGGGGAATATTTTTCGGTTGCGATGGCCAAATCCAAACTGATTTCCCATTTGATTTATCCGCCGCCGCTGAAGAGCCTGAAAGGCCTCGGGACGCATATCACCAAGAGCCTCGACGGACGGGCCCGCCTCGGCCCCAACGTCCAATATGTCGAGGAACGGGAAGATTATGATGTGGACCCGAACCACCTCGAGGAATTTTATCAGGCGGCTCGCTCGTATTTACCGTTTATCGAAAAGACGGATCTTCAGTCCGATATGGCGGGGATGCGCCCCAAGATTCAGGCGCCGGACGGACCGGTGGCCGATTTTGTCATCCGGCATGAAACCGAGAGAGGGCTGACTGGTTTTATCAATCTGGTGGGGATTGAATCGCCGGGCCTGACTTCCTGTCTCAGTATCGCCAAAATGGTCGGACGCATGGTGGACGGGAACTAGGCCTAGTAGTGCAGGTGTCGCAATAAGTATCGTCAGCCGATCCGGGGCCAAGCTCCCTGATCGGTTTTTTTGTAAAAATCCGGTGTTTAGCAGGATTCGCCTGGCGTCTGCTGGAATAATACTGCAAGGATGTTGTCGGCTCAAAATTTTTGAGGCAGGGCACATATGGCGAAAAACCATTTTTTGAATGAACTTCATTCGAAAGCAAAAATGGTGGTCCATCCTCGACAGGCGGCCGCGCGAATCACCATGGGGTATGCGGTTGTCGGCGGATTGTGGATCCTGTTTTCCGATCGCCTGCTGCCTTCGCTGACGCGAGATCCGGACACGATGGTCATTTTGTCCAGTGCAAAGGGTTTTCTGTTTGTCCTGGTGACGGCCGGAATCTTATTTGCCCTGGTGTATGTGCAACTGGAACGAATTCAGTCCTCCCAGCAAAGCTATATTGAGAGTACCCAGGAACTGGAACGGGCGCACGCGGCACTCACAAAATCGGAGGAAGAGCTGCGACGGCAATTCGACGAGGTGCAGGCCCAAACAGCGATGGTCGAACAAAAGGATCGCGAGCTATGGGCCTTGTTCGAAAATATGCATGACGCGTTCGCCGAGCATGAAATTATCCTCGATGCCGACGGCTATCCTGTGGATTACCGCTATTTGGCCGTCAATCCCGCTTACGAAACCTTGATCAATAAATCGCGGCAGGAACTGATCGGCCGAACCGGGTCGGCGGTATTTCCGCAGATTCCCCGCGATTATATTGACAAATGTGCGGAAGTGGCTCTGGGTGGCCGGAGCATCACGATCACTTTCTATTCGGAAATGCTGGAAAAGCACCTCAATGTTTCTTTGTACTGCCCGAAACGCGGCCGCTTNNCTGAGGTCGACCATGCGCAGAAAGTGGAACGACTGGCTTATCATGACCAGTTGACCGGGTTGCCCAATCGTGAGAAAATCCTGGAACTTTTGAAATCTGAACTTCGCCCGGCTGTCGCGGAAGCTGCCGGCGCTGTGCTCTATATCGACATGGACGATCTGAAACTGGTCAATGACTCCTATGGACACAGTTATGGCGACTCGATGATCATCACCGCGGCCATGCATTTAGTCAGCCTTGCGCCGTTGGGGGCGACGGTGGCCCGTGTGGGCGGCGACGAGTTCATTGTTCTGCTGCCGGAAATGGACGAACCCCGGCGAGTCGAACAGTTGGCCACGGAAATTGTCGATACCCTGGGGCGGGAATATGAAGTCCGGGATTTGCAATTTCACGCTTCCGCCAGCATTGGTATCGCCATGTACCCCCAGGATGGCCAGACAACCGAAGAAATTCTCCGCAATGCGGACACGGCCCTGAATGAAGCAAAACGACTCGGCAAGCACTGCTGGCGGTTTTTTCACAAATCGCTGCAAGAAACAGCCTACGCCAATATGCAGCTGATTAACGGACTGCAAACCGCGCTGACCAATCAGGAACTGTCCCTGCATTTTCAACCGCAGCTGTCACTGAAGAATGGCGAACCCATCGCTTTCGAAGCGTTGTTGCGCTGGCATAGTTCCCTGCATGGCGACGTTTCGCCCGGTCGCTTCATTCCCTTGGCGGAGCGGAGCCATCTGATCGAGGCGATCGGCGCGTGGACGCTGCGGGAGGCGGCTGTATTTTCCCGCAAACTGATTTCTTTGGGGCAGCCAGATGTCCGGGTGGCTGTAAACGTATCACCACGGCAACTCAAGGCACGGAATTTTCTCCAAGTGGTGCGTGATTCGTTTACGGAAACGGAGCTGGCGGCCGGCCGATTGGAAATTGAGATTACCGAGGGCGTACTCATCGAATCCATGGAGGAATGTGTCATCGTTCTGAATGACCTGCGTTCGTTGGGAGTTCATCTTTCCCTGGACGATTTTGGCACCGGTTATTCATCGTTGACGTATTTGCGGAGTTTACCGGTGCAGACCGTGAAAATCGATAAAACCTTTATTGATCTGATCACGTCGGATTCCACCCGCTTGGCCCTGCTGGCGTCGATCATCGGCATGGCGCACGTTTTGGGGTTGGCGGTGGTGGCGGAAGGCGTGGAAACCGCGGAACAAATGGAGCGATTGCCTNNCGGCAGTGGAGGCCCTGAAAATTTTCAACGACGAGACTTGGCCGACCCGGCTGAGAACGAAATTTTCCATGTGAACATCCATTGTGCTGTTCCCTGAGGAAAGGATATCATCAATAATATGGATAAGCATCGGCAAATGGTTCGGGATCTGTTTTCGCGGATCGCGGGCCGCTATGATACGATGAACACGATCCTGAGCCTGAATATGGACAAATACTGGCGGCGCCGAACCCTGGAGATTGCCGGACCCCGACCGGGCGAAAAATGGCTGGATGTTTGCTGCGGCACCGGCAAATTGACACTGGCGATCCGACGGATGCTGGGGCATGATGGTGAGGTCGTCGGGCTGGATTTTACCCCCTCCATGCTGGCGGTGGCCCGGCGGGCGGAGCAGTTGGCGAATCTGCCGCAACCCATTCGGTGGGTGGAGGCGGATGCCCTGAATATTCCGTACGTGGACGAAATGTTCGATGGGGTGACCATTGGTTTTGGACTGAGAAATTTGCCGGACTTTGACCGGGGGATTCGGGAAATGCGGCGAGTGCTGAAGCCGGGCGGCAAGTGGGTTTGCCTGGAACTTTCCCATCCCGTCTGGCCGGTATTCAAGCAGGGGCATGGTTTATTTGTCCGTTATCTGGTGCCGGGTATCGGCAATTTGGGGCATGCGGCCGCGGCCGACTATCAATGGTTGCCGGAATCGCTGCGCCGTTTTCCGGGTGCCGAAGGGCTGGCGGAGCGGGCGACCCTGGCCGGCTTGCGGGAGGTTCGGTTCGAGCGGCTGAGCG
>DCTI01000067.1:21924-29379 GCA_002329525.1 Negativicutes bacterium UBA1444 | reverse complement strand
CGTATTGGATGGGGCTCTGGCCGACTTCAGCCGCCTTGCGCTGAATTTTCTGCCCGTGCTCGTCGGATCCCGTCAGGAAAAAAACATCCTTGCCGGCCAGGCGCTGGAAGCGGGCTATGGCGTCCGCGATGGTCGTACAATAGGCGTGGCCGATATGCAGACGGTCGCTGGGATAATAAATGGGAGTGCTGATAAAATAAGGTGTTTTGTTCACGTTGTACCTCCTGTTTCTCTGTCCATCTCAGATGGATGTTTATGCAGAATTTTCGGGAATCATTACTGTCGCTGGAAATAACAGGTTGACTTTTACCGGTCAGTTATGTTATATTTGATTCAAGCCAAAGCGCTTACATTTTTGAGAGGAAGGAACCAAAATCATGAAATCGACCGGGATCGTTCGCAAGGTTGATGAGTTGGGGCGTGTTGTTATTCCCATCGAACTCCGCCGCACTTTGAGTATCAATGAAAAAGATGCCCTGGAAATCTACGTGGATACCGACAAGATCATTCTCCGCAAATACGAGCCGACCTGTTCCTGCGTGTTCTGCGGCAATGCCGACAATGTCACGCAGTTCCGCGGCAAAAATATTTGCAGCGATTGCATCAAGGAAATGCACAAAAAACACATCTAGCCCGAATCCACCGTCAGCCGGTAAACCCGGCGGCGAGGCAAGCCCAGTTGGGACGCTGTCATTCTGATGGCGTCCTTTTTGTTTTCGCCGGCGGCGATCCGACGTTCCAGCTCCTCACGGATGGTGGCATCGGTGATCNNGGTGATCGGTTTCGCCGCCGGCTCGGGCATCGCCATGGTTTCGTCCCGGCCGGCCACCATGACTACGAATTCGCCCCGCGGGGGCTGGTCCTGAAAATCGGCGGTCAGCGCCGACAGCAGGCCGCGCCGGAACTCCTCGTGTACTTTCGTCAGTTCACGGGCAATGACGGCCGGCCGGTCGCCCAGAACGGACTGGAGGTCAGCCAGCGTCCGCAGTAATTGATGGGGAGATTCGTAAAAAATCAATGTCTCGGGATAATCCCGCAAAGCCGTCAGCCGTTTCTGCCGGGCGCCGGCCTGTTTCGGCAAAAAGCCGGCAAACACAAACGCCCCGGTCGGCAGTCCTGAGGCCATGATCGCTGTCAACGCCGCACACGGGCCGGGAATCGGCGTCACTCTGATTCCGGCCTGCACGGCCAGCCGCACCAGATCCTCGCCGGGATCGGAAATCCCCGGCAGCCCGGCGTCGCTGACCAGGGCGACATCCTGGCCGGCCAGCAATCTCTCCACCAGTTCCGGACCCTTGCGGACCTTGTTGTGCTCGTGGTAGCTCGTCAGGGGGCAGTGAATGTCGAAATGGCTGGTCAGTTTGCGGGTATGGCGCGTATCTTCCGCGGCGATCAGGGAGACCTGCCGCAAAACCGTCACGGCCCGGCAGGTCATGTCGTCGAGGTTGCCGATCGGCGTCGCGCACAAATATAAAGTTCCGGCTGCCTCAGACACAGGCTTCCCCTTCTTTTCGCACAGACTAACGGTAATAGGACAAAATTTCCGGATGATATTCGTTGCGGGCCTGATAAACGAGCAGCGGCGGCAATACCGACAGTCCCCCCGGGGCCGCGCCTTTCACCGCCTCGACCAGCACCATCCGGGGCGGTCGGTCGGCAAAGGGCTGAACCAGGCGCAGCCGTTTCGGTTCCAGACCGGCTTCCCGCAGCTCGCCGCAAATATCGGCCAGACGTTCCGGCAGATGGATCATGGCGAATCGTCCCCGATGCCGAAGCAAATAGGCGGCTGCCCGCACAAAATCCCGCAGGTTGGCGCAGCTCTCATGCCGGGCCATCGCCAGCCCCGCCGAGGGGCTCACCCTGCCGGTGGCCACTGCCCGGTAGGGTGGGTTGGCCGTCACCAGATCAGCCTGTCCGGCGGGATAGTAAGAACGAATTTCGCCCACGCCGCCACAAACGATTTGCAGCTGGCCGGACAACCCGTTCAGTTCGCCAGTCCGTTTCGCCATGGCGGCCAATCGCGGATTCAGTTCCAGCCCGGAAACGCTGGCGGCACCGCGCGCCAGCAAAAACAAAGCCACCGCCCCGCCGCCGCAGCCCAGATCCACAACCCGGGCGCGGGACCGCAACGTGGCAAAATGCGCCAGTAAAACCGCGTCCAGCGAAAACCGGAATTCATCCTCCCGCTGGATGATCTGCCAGTTGCGGACGCCCAGCTCATCAAGCCGTTCTCCCGGTTCGAGGTCAGGACCGGTTGCCATCTTCCGCTTCCGCCACCTCACTGAGCGGCAGCTTCGAAACGGTTCCGTCCGAATGTTTGACGGAAACAGTCTTATGGGCGGGGTCCACCGCCACCACGTTGCCTTCCCCATCCGAAGCAATGACCTTGGCGCCGGGTTTGGGCACGCACTGTTTGCGACAGGCCGGTCCGCCGTACAGGTTGCTCTCATATTTCAGGCAACACATCAGGCGGCCGCAAATGCCGGAAATCTTCGCCGGATTCAGCGACAGGTTCTGCTCCTTGGCCATCCGGATCGATACCGGCTCGAAGTCGCCCAGAAAAGTGGCGCAACACAACCCCCGGCCGCAACCGCCGATGCCGCCGAGCATCTTGGCCTCGTCGCGCACGCCGATCTGCCGCAGCTCGATCCGGGTCCGAAAAATGCCGGCCAGATCCTTGACCAGTTCCCGGAAATCCACGCGGCCTTCCGCCGTAAAATAAAAAATGATTTTGGATACATCAAATGTGTATTCAACGCTGACCAGGTTCATGTCGAGCTTGTGAGCGGCGATTTTTTGCGCGCAGATGCGCAGGGCCTCCGCCTCTTTGGCTTCATTGTCAGCTACCTTGAGCGTGTCTTTTTCAGTGGCTTTCCGCAAGACCGGTTTCAGCGGCGACGCCACTTCCGTATCTTCGATCTGGCGCGCCGGAATCACGACAAGCCCATATTCCAGTCCCCGCGCCGTCTCGACGATCACCGGCTCGCCTTTTTGCAGGGCCAGCTCTCCTGGATCGAAATAATATATCTTGCCGGCTTTCTTAAACCGGACCCCCACGATGGTCTGCATGCTAATTTCCTCCCTCATACAAATCCGCTGTCCGAATCAACAGCGCTTCCAGCATCAACCGGGCATTGGCGTTTCTTTGCAGTTGCCGGCGTGTTTCTTCCGCCAGGGCGATGGCGGCGGTGACTTTCGGCACCGTCCACCGGCCCGTCAAGATGGCCAGTGCACCTCGGTTGTCCGGATTGAACGCCGCCAGCTCTCCACCGCCGACCAAGAGCACGCCGACATCGCGCAACACACCGATCCACTGTTTGATGACCGCCAGAATTTTGGCATTATCCAGACCCTCCATATCCGCCATGACCGGCCACAGCCATTCCAAACCGGGCTGCTGCAGGTTGCTCAGAATAGTCATCGCCCATTCGCGGTCGGCTGCGGCCGTCTCCGCATCCTCCGCCGGCAACAGACCAGACGGCGGCCGAACGAACCGGACCATGGCCGCCCGTGACCGCAGCGTGGAAAGGAGGGAATGGGGAAACGCCGTGATCAGAATAAAAATCAGGCCGTCCGGCGGTTCCTCCAATATTTTCAGCAAACTGTTAGCCGCCGGCGCTTCCATCGCATCCGCCGGTTCCAGCAGACAAACCCGGTACCGTCCCCGCACCGGCGCCAGCCCGCTCACTCGCTGAATCTCGCGAATCTGGCCGATCCGGATCTGACTTCCTTCGGGCGTCACCCCCAAAAAGTCGGGGTGCGCCGGCAACAGCTCCGGTTCGGTCTGCAAGACCCGGGCGGCAAATACTTCAGCCACGATTCGTTTGCCGATGCCGGATGGACCGGCGAACAGCAGCGCGTGCGGCAGGCGGTCCAGTTCCAGCATTCGCCGCAGGCGGGCAATGACAGCGGCATGTCCCAGGATTTCCTCCCAGGTTGTCGGACGTTTGGCATTGCTCACGAGTACAGGTCCACCAACATGCCCCGGATGGAGTCCATTTTTTCCAGAATCGCCAGTTGCCGTTCCTGCCCCTGTCGGACGTCTTCCGTCAGTGCCTCCAGCGTGGCGTCGATCGTTTTCACCAATGTGTAGGATTTCTGGCGGCCGCGCCGGTCCCAGCCCGCGCCCGCATCCACGTCGTACATCTGGCCGACCGCCTCGGCCATGAAATTTTTCACCAAGTCGCGATAGGACTTCAGTTCGCTAAAGGTCGGTGTCTGGCCCAGTTTTTTCCCTTGCTGCTCGATCTTGCCCAGCAATTCTTCCAGATGTTGCCGCGTTTGCTGGCCCGCTTCCTTGCTCAGCGCCATGGAAAAGCCGCGTTGCACCGCCTCGGTTTTATGCCGGGAGTCGGCCTCGGTTTTGACGGTGTCAGTCCGTTGGGAATTTTTATTGACGCGCAACGCCATGTGTACACCCTCTTTTTTGCAGGAAATCCAGCACGCAGGTTTCAATTGAGCTTTGAACGCATTCTGGGGGGCGATCCCCGTCAATGACCCGGAAACGATCCGGATGTTGCGCCGCCAGCCGGAGGAATCCCTCCCGGACCCGGCGGTGAAACTCCAGTCCTTCGCTGTCCAGTCGGTCCCGGTTGCCCCGGTCCGTAAGCCGCTGCGCCAACCGTTCGGGATCGCCGTCCAGCAGCAGTGTCAGATCCGGAGTCAGCCCCTCGGTGGCAAACCGGTTCAATTCGACCAGCTCCGCCTGGGGCAACCCGCGGGCCACGCCTTGGTAAACTAGGGTGGAATCGGCATAACGGTCGGAAATCACTACCGCCCCCCGCGCCAGTGCCGGCCGGATCAGCTCCGCCGTGTGCTGCGCCCGGGCGGCCATATACAAAAGCGCCTCCGCCCGCGCCGTCATCTCGCGGTGTGCCGGATCCAGAATCAGCGCCCGGATACGGTCAGCGATCGGAGTTCCGCCCGGCTCACGGGTCTGCACCACCACAAAGCCTTCATTTTCCAGTCGTTGCCGCAACCGGGCGATCTGGGTCGTTTTGCCCGAACCGTCCGGGCCTTCCAGCGTCATGAAGATTCCAGCCAATTATGCCACCACTTCCAATGTATTCAGGGTCGGGTCTTCCGGCCCGAGGATGGTAAAACCCTGTTGCCGCAGGGCCTGGCAATACTGAACGACCGCCGGCGTAACCCGTTCTCCCGGAACCAGGATCGGAATGCCCGGCGGATAGCAGGTCACCGTTTCCGCGCAGATGCGGCCGGCCGCCGCGGCAAAGCTCACCGGTTCCCGTCGGCTGAACATCGCTTCGCGCGGCGACAACGCCAGCAGGGTTTCTTCTGCCGGCAACGGCACAAACAAAGCCTGGCTGCGGGCCGCACCGCCGGAATGTTCCCTGGACAGCTCCTGCAGGGCGTCCGTCAGACGAGCCACCGTGACCTGGTCGTCGGCCTGGGTGACCAAAAACAGCACATTGTTCCAGTCGGACAGCTCCGCCTGCACCTTGCCGACGCAGCGTAGCCACATTTCGGCGTCATTGCCCTGAATCCCGAGGCCGCTGACCGTCACCGCCAGCTTGGTCGGATCATGGGCGAACACTCCCGGTGCGCCGAGACGTTCCGCTCCGAAACAAAACAGGCCGGGAATTTCCTGGATCCGGTCGCGCGCCGTCCGGGCGAGGCGGAGAGCCCTTTCCACCAGTTCGGGGCCGGCTTCGGCCATCTGGCGGACCGCCGCCTCCAACGACGCCAGCAGGATATAATTGGGGCTGCTGGACTGCGTCAACTGCAACATGGTTTCCAGGCGGGGCACGGAAATCCGTTGCCGCCGGCAATGCAACAGAGATGCTTGGGAAAGCGCCCCCAAAATTTTATGGGTGCTTTGCACCACAATATCGGCGCCAGCCTGCATGCCATCGACCGGCAATTCCGTCGAAAAATGAAAGTGCGGGCCATGGGCCTCGTCCACCAGCACCAGCAGGCCATGCCGGTGCGCCAGCTCCGTAATGCCGGCTATATCCGCCGCCACGCCATAGTAGGTGGGGTTGACCAGCAGCACCGCCTTGGCGTCGGGGTGTTCCCGGATCGCCGCCGCCACCGATTCAGTGGTGACATTCATGGCAATCTGCAGCTGCGGGTCCACCACCGGTTGCACAAATACCGGCCGGGCGCCGGAAAGAATCAGGCCGCCCATCACCGAGCGGTGAATGTTGCGCGGCACGATGATTTTTTCGCCCGGACCGACCGTAGCCAGAATCATGGCGTAAATGCCGCCGGTCGTGCCGTTGACCAGATAGTAACTCTCGTCCGCCCCGTACAGGNNGCCAGTTGCTGCGATTCGCGGATCGGTCCCTGCCGGTCGAACAAATCCCCCAACCCAGGAACCACCGTCAAGTCCAGCGACAGCGCCGTCGGTCCCAACTGTTGCAGCAATACTTCGTGAGCGCCTCTGCCGGCTTTATGCCCCGGGGTATGGAACGGCGTCACCTGTTCCGCCAGATACCCCTGCATCGCCGCCAGCAACGGCATGTGCAGATCTCGCTGCATCCGCAAAATCCAGTTCCTCCTTGTTGCTGTCTTATTATTTTATCACAGGCACAAACTTTTCCACAATAAATGGAGACTTGATGAAGCTGGCGTTTTAACGCCACCTGAATCAATAGTCGAATTTACTTCGAGCTACAGCCTGTTTAGCCCCGACCCAAGGATGGTGAGGGGGCTTACAGGCTGTGCAAAGAAAAAAACAAGCATCCGCCGCCGGAAAACGCGGGGATGCCTGAAAAAAGCTGCATAAGTTCGATAAAATGCCGGGTTGCTCAGTCCTCCGCCAGCACCAGCAGATCGCCGATGCCGGTTGCCGTCTTGTACAGAGTCCCGCTGGGCATTTCCACCACGGAATGGGCGTCCGGACAACCGGCAAAACGCCCGGGCGCCAACTCCGCTACGGTTTTCAGCACCTTCCCCTGATCGTCGACGAAGGCAACATCGATAGCATACTTCATCCCAAACATGTGAATATTGTTGCAGGGGCGGAGCAGCAGAGCGTCGCCGTCAGGCAGTCCAACAGTTCCCAAAAGGCCTTTCAGCCGGCTGAAAAAGGAATCAGCAATTCGCAGGTTGCAGGAAACAATTGTTTTTCGCGTCAGGTTCACCAATTTCATTTCGAAGGATCATCCTCTCATTTGTTGCCGAAAGTGCCGATCAGTGAAATGGCAGCCGGCCCCAGCAAAATCACGAAGATCGTCGGAAAAATGAACAGAACCAGCGGCAACAGCATCTTTACCGGTGCCTTCATCGCCGCTTCCTGCGCCCGTTGCCGCCGTTTCTCGCGCATCGCCGCCGACTGGACGCGCAACACGTTGCCGATCCCGACGCCGAGTTGGTCCGCCTGCACCAGGGAAGTCACGAACACGGACACATCCTCCACGCTGCAGCGGCCGGCCATGGCCACCAACGCGTTGCGGCGGGGCACTCCGACCCGGATCTCGTTGAGCAGGCGGG
>DCTI01000067.1:17230-21916 GCA_002329525.1 Negativicutes bacterium UBA1444 | reverse complement strand
CTTATGCAGGGCGCCGTCGAAGCCCAGTCCCGCCTCGACGCTGACCGTGAGCAGGTCGAGCACGTCCGGCAGATCCCGCACCATGCTGTGTCGCCGGCTTTTGATCTTCCGGCGCAGAATGAAGAACGGCAGATAGGCTCCACCGGCCAATGCATATAAGGATATCCCGATCACCTGATGCAGCGGCGCCTGCGCCATCATCATCAGCAGCGCGCTTCCCAGCGGCAGTGCCGTACTCAGAAACAGCGTCAGCAACAGAAACTCGTTCGATCCCATGCCGTTCAGCCCGCCGGCGGCGTTCAGTTTTTCCTCCACCATGCGCCGGATTGCCTGCGGCGTAAACCGGGTCAGCCGGGCGGCGACCGATCCCGTCAGCGGCGATAAAATCCGTTGGGAAAAGGGTTTGGCCAATTCCTCATCCAAAGCCGTCCGGCTTTCCGCGAGGGCATCCAGCGCCCGCAGCCGCATTGCCACCGGCCCGGCCACGGGGGCATAAGTTCGCAGCCCGATGTAAAATAGGATAAACAGGCTGAAAAACGTCAAAGACACGATCATGAGCAGCATCGCCCAGCCTCCTATTTGGTCCGGAATATATCGTTCGACACCTGGATGCCGGTCGCCGACATCTTTTCCAAAAATTTCGGCCGGATGCCGGTCGGTTTGAACCGGCCGATCACCTTGCCGGCTTCGTCGCAGCCGTTCTGTTCATAGACAAAAATATCCTGCAGCGTGATGACATCGCCCTCCATCCCCTGGACTTCGGTGAGATGGGTAATCTTCCGGCTGCCGTCCCGAAGGCGGGACTGTTGCACGATCAGGTCCACCGCCGAAGCGATCTGTTCCCGGATCGCCCGCACCGGCAGCTCCATGCCCGCCATCAGCACCATGGTCTCCAGACGGGCCAGCATGTCGCGGGGCGAATTCGCGTGGCCGGTGGTCAGAGACCCGTCATGACCGGTGTTCATGGCCTGCAGCATGTCGAGGGCTTCCCCGCCGCGTACCTCGCCGACGACAATCCGGTCGGGACGCATCCGCAGCGAGTTCTTGACGAGATCCCGCATGGTAATGGCACCTTTGCCTTCGATATTGGCCGGCCGGGTTTCCAGCGTCACCACGTGATCCTGCCGAAGTTGAAGTTCCGCCGCATCTTCGATGGTTACGATCCGATCCTCGGCCGGGATGAAGGAGGACAGCACATTCAGCGTGGTCGTTTTGCCGGAACCAGTCCCGCCGGATACGACGACGTTCAGCTTGCCTTCCACGCAGGCGCGCAACAGGTTCGCCATCTCCGGCGTCAAAGTGTTGAACCCGATCAGATCATTGACGGTAAATGGATCTTTGGCGAATTTACGGATGGTGATCGACGGCCCTTTCAACGCCAACGGCGGAATAATGGCGTTGACGCGGGAGCCGTCCGGCAGACGGGCATCCACCATCGGCGAACTTTCATCGATTCGCCGGCCTAGCGGCGACACAATTTTTTCGATTACATGCATCACATGCGCGTCGTCCCGGAAGCGGACATCGGTCAGCACCAGCTTTCCCTTACGTTCCACGTACACCTGGCTGGGACTGTTGACCATCACCTCGCTGACGCTCTCATCATTCAGCAACGGTTGTATAGGGCCGAAACCCAAAGCTTCCGCCACGACCTCCGAGACAATGCGGCTGCGTTCGAGCCGGGGAACCGGCACCGGTTCCTCGTCCATGGTCTGGTCGGCAATCCGGTTGACCGCCTCCTCAAGCTGGCGTTGCTCGAGTTCGGCCGCACCCAGTTCGTCCACGACCCGTTTGTGAATTTTGCTTTTTAATGCCTGATAGGGATCACTGCGCAGCGGCGTCGGCGCTTTGGGGCGTTCCCCCGGTTTGGCGGCGGCGACGGGTTCGATCTGTCGGCGGCTCTCCAGCCGTTCCAATAAAGCCATGGTTTTCCCCTCCGGCGACTCGACTTTTGGCGAACGGATTCGGTCAAATGATAAAGACATGCAGGCATCGACCGCTTCCTGCTTTGGTTTCATTGTAGCATTGCCGCTGTTAGGGACCCACCGGCCACGGTCTTAATTGTTTTTAGGTCTCGAGTCCCGACTTTTTGGGAAATTAGTCCCATGGCCCGGAAAAAGTTAGCTATTGCCACATTCGAATTCTCCCTTTATAATAGATAACAATCAGCCGAAACCAAAAATTCATATTGAGTAGGCGATGAAGGGCCAAAGTTTCTGCACTTCCCACAGAGAGCCGGCAGGGTGAAAACCGGCGGAACGATCGCAGGAGCGTAGCCAGCCCGGAGCTGTGGAGAAGGATCGCCAACCGGTCCGCAATCCAACGTGTTCCCGGCGTTAGCGGGGTGAGAGGGCCTACGGGCTGAATTTTGGTGGTACCACGGGACAAATGCGTTCCCGTCCGAGCAATCGGACGGGAACTTTTTATTTCCCGTAACGCCACTGAACATGCAAAGTCCGGAGATGAGAACGCTGCGACGCTTTGCTAAACCTCCGTTTACCTCATGCTCCGGCCTTTTCGCTTCGTAGGTGAGATGCTGAATCTATGCCCGGCGGTGTTAGATTGGAACCGATTATTCGTCGCTGAAGCGATGATGATTTTCCGGTAAAATCAACAAGGATGTTGATTTTAGGGGCACTGCGCGGATGACGCAGTTGGGCCGGCCGGTAAATCAATCGCAAAGCGATACGAATATCGGTGAAAATCTACAATAGCCGGAATGATTCAGCATCTCCCGGAAAAAATAATGGAAGTAAAAATATTGAAGGGGGAATCTCCAATGGAAGAAAAAGCAATGGCCTTGAAACAGGAACTGCTCAAATTGCTGGACCAGGATTTTCAGCAGACGCATGATCAACTGGCCCGCCAGTTGGGCGTCAGCGCGGCCGAAGTCGCTAAATGGCTGAAAGAACTGGAAAATGACCGGATTCTGGTGAAATGCCAGCCCATCATCAATTGGGAAAAAGCCGGCCTGGACGATGTATCGGCCCTGATCGAAGTCAAAATCACTCCGCAGCGGGAAGTCGGCTTTGATGCCCTGGCCGCCCGCATCTATCGCTTCCCGGAAGTCCGCAACCTCTATCTGATGTCCGGCGCCTACGACCTGGCGGTGACGGTCGAAGGGCCGACCCTCAAGGATGTCGCCCAGTTTGTCTCGACCAAATTGGCCACCATCGATGGCGTTGTGAGCACAACTACTCACTTTGTCCTGAAAAAATACAAAGAGGAAGGCGTCATTATCGAAGATGAAGAAGCGGACCGGCGCCTGCTGGTGACGCCATGAACTGGGCCGAACGTGTATCGCCGATTGTCCGCTCGATCCCGCCGTCAGGCATCCGGCGCTTTTTCGACATCGTTGCCGAAATGAGCGGCGTCATTTCTCTCGGCGTCGGCGAACCGGACTTCGTCACGCCCTGGCACATCCGGGAAAGCTGCGTCCACGGACTGCAGCGCGGCTACACCGCCTACACCTCGAATTACGGCCTCTTGGAGCTGCGTCAGGAAATCGCCAAAATGATCGAAGCCGATTACGGCGTGACTTACAACCCGAAGTGTGAGGCGCTCGTCACCGTCGGTGTCAGCGAAGCCTTGGACCTAGCCATGCGCGCCATCCTGTCGCCCGGCGACGAAGTGCTGGTGCCAGAGCCTTGCTATGTTTCCTATCAGGCTTGCGTCACCCTGGCCGGCGGTAAGCCGGTGAGCGTCAGTTCCAGCCGTGAGAATGAGTTCCGTGTGACAGTCGAACAATTGGCGTCGGCGTTGACGCCCCGGACCAAGGCCCTGCTGATCGGCTATCCGAACAATCCTACCGGCGCGGTCATGACCCGCGCGGATCTGGCCGCGATCGCCCAATTTGCCGAAAAAAACGATCTCATCGTGATTTCCGACGAGATCTACGCCAATCTGACCTATGACGGCGAACACACCTGTTTCGCCTCGCTGCCGGGAATGCGCGACCGCACCATTCTGCTGAACGGCTTCTCCAAGGCCTATGCCATGACCGGCTGGCGGATCGGCTACGCCTTGGGCAATCCCGATTTCATCGGCGCGATGACCAAAATCCACCAATTCACCATGCTCTGTGCCCCCATCACCGCCCAGATCGCCGCCGTGGAAGCGCTGCAGCAGGGACGACCCAGCCGCGACCGGATGGTTGCCGAATACGACAAACGACGCCGACTAATGGTGGAAGGGTTCCGCAACATGGGCCTGGATTGTTTCGAACCGAAAGGCGCCTTTTATATTTTCCCCTCGATCCAGAACACCGGCCTCACTTCCCTGGAATTTGCCGAGAAACTATTGCAGGCGGAAAAAGTCGCCCTGGTTCCCGGTGATGCTTTCGGCGCCTGCGGCGAAGGCTACGTCCGTTGTTCCTACGCCGCTTCCTCCAAAAACCTCACGAAAGCGCTGGACCGAATCGCCCGGTTTGTCGGTCCGCTGCTGAAGTAATAGAAATCGTCAGGCTTCGCGCCGGTAGAATCGTTTCTTGAGCTGCTCGGCGGCCGCAATGTAGCCCAGCACGATCAATCCCATCCAACCGAGAAAATGCAGCGGCGGCCGTGAAAACTCGAACAGTTCGTCCAGCACCGGCGCAAACGGAAAAGCCACCGTGGCAATGACGACCAGCACAGTTGCCCCCAATAAATAACGGCTCGGCCGACTCCCCAGCATCGGCTTGCGGCTCCG
>DCTI01000067.1:0-17223 GCA_002329525.1 Negativicutes bacterium UBA1444 | reverse complement strand
AAACCAGCCGGTACGGAACAATTCCGGTGAAGCGTTCAACACAAACAATAAGACGCCGAATGTCAGATAATCAAAAACTGAGCTGAGCAAGCCAAAGGACAGCATAAATCGCCGGATGAACGCGATATCCCAACGCCGTGGAGTGGCGACGACATCGTCATCCACCCGGTCACCGGCAATGGTCATTTCCGGCAGGTCGGTCAACAGATTCGTCAATAATATCTGCTTCGGCAGCAGCGGCAAAAAGTTCAGAAAAAGCGACGCGCCGGCCATGCTGAACATATTGCCGAAGTTGGCGCTGGTGGCCATGAATACATATTTCAGGGTGTTGGCGAAAGTCTTCCGGCCTTCCACCACCCCCTGCGCCAAAACCGCCAGATTTTTTTCCAACAACACGATGTCGGCGGCTTCTTTGGCGACATCGACCGCACTGTCCACGGAAATGCTGACATCCGCCGCATGCAGCGCCGCCGCGTCATTGATGCCGTCGCCCATGAATCCGACGACATGGCCCGCCTTGCGCAGCATCTGAACGATTTGTTCCTTCTGGTTCGGCTCCACTTCGGCGAAGGCCTGGGCCTGTTTCACCTGCTGCAACAGCGCCGCGCTCGTAAGTTGCCGAAGCTCGCCGCCGGTCAGCACCTGCGGATTCTCCACCCCGAGCACCTGCAAAAGATGCCGAGCCACCGGCTGGCTATCGCCGGTGATCACCTTGAGACCGACGCCCAACTGGCGAAGCCGCTCAATGGCCTCGCGCGCACCCGCTTTCGGCGGATCATGGAGGACGACGAATCCCAGAAAAATCATGTCCCGTTCATCCACTTCACTGCAGGATCCGGCTTCCACCTCTCCTTTATAAGCGACCCCCAATACGCGGTATCCTTGTTCGGCCATTCCCTGATACCGCTCCAGGATGGCCGACCGCCAGACTTCCATATCGTCAATCGTGCCGTTGGTTTGTTCCGCGCGGGAACAAACCTCTATCACCTTGAGCAATGCCCCTTTGGTCACCAATTCGCAACGGTCGCCGCAAGTAACTTTGACACTGAGTCGCTTGCGAACGAAATCGTAGGGCTTTTCGCCCTCTTTTCGACAGCCGGCGACCACCGGCTGCAGTTCCAACGCCCGCAGGGCTTCATCCATCGGATTGGCGAACCCGGATTCAAAATAGGCGTTGATGTAGGCATACCGACGCACCTTTTCACTGTCGGAGCCATCCGCCGCCAAGAAAGAATGAATTCTGATTTCGCCTTCCGTCAGGGTTCCCGTCTTGTCTGAGCACAGGATATCCATACTGCCAAAGTTCTCAATGGCCGCCAGCCGTTTGACAATGACCTGGCTATGCGCCATCTGGCGGGCTCCCCGGGCCAGATTGATGCTAATCACCGCCGGCAGCAGCTGCGGGGTCAATCCTACTGCCAGCGCCAGGGAGAACAGAAAGGCCTCCACCGACGGGCGGCCCAGATACATGTTGAAGGCAAAAATCACCAGCACGAGCAGCAAGGTGATTTCCATCAGGAAATAACCGAAACGACGGATTCCCCTCTCAAAATCGGTTTCTTTCGGAGTGCGCGTCAGGCTTTCGGCGATTTTCCCCAATTCCGTAGTTGCGCCGGTATGGACGGCAATGGCCACCGCTGATCCGCTGACCACATGGGTTCCCATAAACACCGTATTGCTGCGGTGCGCCAATGGAGCCCGCTCCTCAGCAATCCCCACCAGCTTTTCCACCGGAAAGGTTTCCCCGGTCAGGGTCGCTTCGTCCACATGCAAATCCGNNTCCAACAAGGTGCAATCCGCCGGAATCCGGCGGCCGGCTGTCAGCAGTACGATGTCGCCCGGCACGATCGCTTCGGCGCTGATTTCCAGTTCCGCAGCGTTCCTTCTCACCCGCGCCTTCACTGCGACTGTCGCCAGCAAAGCCGCGACCGCTTCGGCCGCATTCCACTCCTGCCAGCTGCTCAACAAACCGCTGACGAGTACAATGGCCAGAATAATCAGCGCATCGGTAGTATCGCCCAAATAAATCGACAACGCCGTAGCGCCGAGCAGTAACAGCATAATCGGGCTTTTGTACTGACTGAGCCACAAGCCGACCGCCCGTTGCCAACGGGACGGTTTTTTTGTGTTCGGCTCCCCCCGGAGACGGGCACGCCGTACCGCCTCCTCCTGGCTTAAGCCTTCCAGGGAAGAATCCAGTTGCCGCAACAGCGATTCTGCCGGCAACGACCAATAAGACTCCACGCTTTCCGTTTTCATGCGTTATCCTTTCTGTGCCATAAAAAAATAGCCAACAACAACCTGTCATTGTGGCTATTTCTCTTTTTTCTGCTCAATTCCTGCGCCGACCCGGACAAAACACCGCCAGCTATCCGGAAAAATTTCGGTCCGTTTTTTGCAGTTGCTGCGGCAGGGTTTCACAACCTGGAGACGAAATAACTATATTACAATTCTTATATTATTTAGGGGGTAACAAAGTGAAATCCAAAATCATTCTGTTGGTCACGGTATTGTGCCTGTTCTCCGCCTCGGTTGGTTATTCTTTCGCCAAAAGCAATCTGATCGGCAGCTATCCCAGTTTTTCCTCCCGCGTATTCACGCCGCGAGCGCCCCTGGGAAAAGATGAATATTCCGTATCGCGGTATAAAGCGGAAGTGGACAAGTACATCGAGAAGTACGAAGACTATTCCATGGGCGCCAAAAACGACCTGGACGATATCGAACGCAAACTGAATACCGCCGAGCGGGAAGTCAACCAGGTGGTCACCGATTATCGGCGTTTCATCATGTCGATCCGCTAACACCCGCCGCTTGCTCTCACGGAAAGATAAGCAGTCGGTTCGAAACCATTTTTCGAAAACAGCAAGAAACTCCCAGCTGGGTGCCGGGAGTTTCTTGCTGTTTATATATTATAGGCAAATTAATATTTGAAAATGCTCGGCAGCGTCGAACTTACATCCCGGTCAGCCACTTACGCAGATGTTTGGTGCTTGAAGCCAGGATCAGGTTGAACGTCAGAATCACCAGGATCAGCAGCGCCCCGGTGCCGTTGGCGATATCCACGCGGTCCGGCACTAGGCCGATGGCCATGACGTACCACATGTGAACCGCCAGTGTCTCGCCGCCAGCAGCGAGGGAAAAATCCGGAATCAGCCGGGACGCGGTTGTGCCGGCCGTAAAAATCAGAATCGCCGTTTCGCCGACCGCCCGGCCTGCCGTCAGCGTGACGCCGGTCACGATGCCCGGCAACGCCGCCGGCAATACTACCCGGGCGATAGTCTGCCACTTCGTAGCGCCGAGGGCCAGGCTCGCCTCGCGATATTCCCTCGGCACGGTTTTTAGCGTTTCTTCCGTTACCCGAACGATGATCGGCAGGTTCATCAGCGCCAGGGTCATCGCACCGACGCCCAGGCTGATGCCGAATCCCATCAGATTGATGAACAGGATCATCCCGAACAGGCCAAGCACGATGGATGGAACGGATGCCAGGCACTCGACGCTAAGCCGGATCAGATCCGCCAGACGCCCCCGGGCGCTGTATTCAGCCAGGTAAATTCCCGCGCCGACCGCCACCGGTGCCGCCACCAGCAGCGACAAAAACAGGATATAGAATGTATTAAACAGTTGGGCGCCTACGCCACCGCCCGCCGACACGTCGCTGGACGGCCCGAATATGAAGCTTGCGCTCAATACCGGCAACCCTTTGAACAGAATGTACCCGAGGAATAGAGCCAGCACGCCGATGATCAGCAACCCCGCTCCCCACAACAGACCAGTGACGACACGGTCCCACTGCTTCGCACTCATATCGTTTCTCCTTTCCGGATCAGGCCGCGGATGGCGACGATCAAGAGCAGCGAGATCACCAGCAACACCAGCGCCATCAGAAACAATGAGTTTCCATACGCCGAATTGAAGGGGGCATTGCCCATCTCGACCACGATTTCGCTCGTGAGGGTCGCGGTCGGGCTGAACAGGGACTTCGCAAGTAGCGGCGTGTTACCGATGACCATCTGCACCGCCATCGTTTCGCCGATGGCCCGGGCCAGCCCCAGAATGACCGCCGTCAAAATGCCCGGCAGCGCCGTGGGAATCAGCACATGCCAGATCGTCTGCCAGCGGGTGGCGCCCAAGGCCACCGACGCTTCCTCCAGGGAAGGCGGCACCGACCGCAGCGCGTCTTCCGAAATGCTGATCACTGTCGGCAGGATCATGATCCCCAGAATCAGGCCGGCAGCAAATAGGCCGAACCCCATCCCCAGTTTCAGTTCATCCCGCAGAAACGGCACCAGCACTGTCAGACCCAGATACCCGTAGACGACGGAAGGAATCGCCACATACAGGTCATTGGCCGGCCGCATGAGATCCCGAACCCGTTTCGGCGCGACCTTCGCCATAAACAGCGCCCCGGCCAGACCCAGCGGACCGCCGAACAAAACCGCCAGAAAGGCAGCGTACACCGAGCCCACGATAAAGCTGGCCGCACCGAATTTTTCATCCAGCGGATCCCACTTGGTCGACAAAAAGAATTCGGCGGGACTGACTTCCCGGAAAGTCTGCAGCCCCTGCTGACCCATAAAAAACAGAATCGAAAGTACGATGACCGACATCAGAATCGCGCTGGCGAGGAACAAATAACGAATATAGCGGTCATAGACCAGTCGAAGATCTTTTATCGGCGCTTCGGTCATGGCACTCACTGCGTTCACACCTTTTCACGGCAATTTTTCTGTTGACGACAAATATGCGGTTAGCCGGGAGCTCAGAGGGGAGCCGCTCCCGGCCAACACGCAGTATCAGATGGAAAATTTTCTATTTTGGCATTTTGGTGAGAGGAACGAAACCGCTCTTCTCGGCGTAGGTTTCCTGGAATTCCTTGCCGGTCACGAAATCGATGAACGCCTTGGTCGCGCCTTCCGGCTGGCCTTTGGTGAACATCCGGCCGAAGGTCAGAATCTTGTATTTGCCACTGGCGACATCCGCCAAGGAATATTTCACGCCGTCGACGGCGAGCATTTTCACGCTGGCGTCGGCATACGCCGCATCGACGTAACCGATGGCGCCGGCGGTGCTGGCGATGGCCGCGCGAACCGCACCGTTGGAATCCTGGATTACCGCATTGTCGGTGAATTTATTCTCTTTGAGAACCAGTTGCTGAATCGTGGCCCGGGAACCGGACGAGGGCGAACGATGGACCAAGGTGATCTTCAGGTCTTTGCCGCCGACTTCCTTCCAGTTGGTGACCTTGCCGGTCATGATGTCGACGTATTGCTGCGTGGTCAGGCTATCGACGTTGACTTCCTTGTTGGCGATAAACACGAACGGAATGCCCACCAGTTTGTGTTCCACCAGTCCTTTGTCCTTGAGTTTCGCATCCAGCGCCACGTCGGAGTTGCCGATGTTGACGGCGCCGCTGGCCACTTGGTTCTGCCCGGTGAAGGAACCGCCGCCGGCGATATTTACAGTCACTTTGGCATTCTTTTTCTGAAATTCTTCCTGGCCGGCTTTCAACAGCGGCAACAGAGCCGTCGAGCCGGAAGCTTTAACAGTGCCCGTAATTTCAGCTCCTGCCTTCTTGGGCTCTTCTTTTTTCGCCGGAGTTCCGCCGCAACCGGCCAGCAACGTCGCCGCCATGACCACAGCCAACCCGAGGGTCAAACTTTTTTTCATGTTCATCGCAAATTCTTCCTCCCATCATAATCGCTTCTGTTTTCATCATAACGAATCACAAAAAGGCCCGCAATGGATTTAAAGCGCTTTTAACTTAACCTTAACATTGCCATAACATTGTCGTTTTTGACTGCGTAATTTTATCGACAATGCACGCGCCGGTGCTTTCAATGCAACAAAATCTTCAATATGCTTCTCGCAGAATTCGCAAATAATAGATTGACAATTTTGCAAATACACGATAAAGTAAGATAAAAGCAGGTATACTGGTATGCCAGTTATAAGGATGGGAACCGTTCGTGGATACTACTCCGCTAAACCGAAGTGAAAAAAGCGAAACAGATGCTCTATATATGCAGATTGTGGAACGCATCCGGCAATGGATACTAACCGGAGCATTAAAGGATGGCGACTTGCTCCCATCAGAACGGGATTTGGCGCAAATGTTTGATGTGAGCCGCGTCCCTGTTCGGGAAGCCTTGAAAGTGTTGGAGTTTTTGGGGGCTGTCAAGCACATCCGTGGAAAAGGAGTATATGTAAAAAAAATCGGAATCAATCATGTTCTTAGTAACATTGATTTCTTGATGACAAATCCAACCCATTTGTTAACGGATTTATACGAAGCACGCCAAGGCTTAGAAGCAGAAGCAGCGCTGTTAGCATCAGAACGGGCTACCGATCAGGATCTTTTGCAAATCGAAAGCGAAATTATGGAAATGGAAAAAATAATAGCACTCGGCGGCAATGCGAGTGAAGCTTCGGTTCAATTTCATACGGCAGTTATTGCGGCGTCCCATAATGCCCTATTGATTCGGATAAACGAAATGTTCATAGATTTATTGAGATTCTCTCGTAGCCGCTCGCTTCAAAAACAAAGCCGATATAAGGATGTTCTTTCCGATCATCGGTTCATTCTGGAAAAAATACGCCAACATGATGGTGAAGGTGCTGCCAGAGCATTGCGTGAACATCTGGAAACAGCGAAGAAAGTGGTTCTCGCAGTGGGCAGTAATGAATCATAAATTAATGAAGGGAATATAACTTTTGAATTTATATTTTGGTATACCGGAATACCATTGGTATGCCAGTATACCTAACTTCCGGCTTTAAGTACTCTGTAAAAACGGGGCGACTGCTCTCCTCTCACTTTTCCGTCGGCCACAAATTAAGGAATGATCATTTTTTCTTGTGGTGATTGCTTTTGCGGCTTATTCAAAAATAGTGTACCAGTCGCTCCGGTCAGCGTCCCGGTGATTATCGTGCAGGAAGGAGGTATTCATTCCATTGGGAAAATGATTGACCCCAAATAGTACGTAAGAAAAAAGGCAAGACTACTGAAGGAGGCAAGTTTAATGGAAAATTTCAACATTACTTACGATGAAGTGGTTTCTTTGGTGAAAAATATGTGTACCACCATTTCACCTGATGCATTGGCCCTGATGCGGCAAGCGGTACAAAATGAAAGTAATTCTGCGGCCAAATCAATGCTGCAGTCGATGCTTGACAATGTCGAACAAGCAGGTGTCAAAGACAAGCCCGTATGCCAGTCACCAGGTTTTCCAACGGTATATATCAGATTTGGTGATGGTGTTGACTTGAGTGGGTTGACCCAGTGGCTGCCGCAGGCTGTTATTGAATGCACGAAAAAAGGGTTTATCCGGCCAAGCATTGTGCATCCGTTGACCCGAAAGAATCCAGGAGATAGCTCCGGTGTGGGCGTGCCGAATATCGAATATCAATATCGGCCTGGACAATCCTATCTGGAAGTAATTATGAGCGCCAAAGGTTGTGGGGCAGAGTTGGGCAACAAGTCCATGATCATGACGCCCGCAACTTTGGGAGATAATTTTATCGGCTTAAAGAAGCTGGTTTTGGAAACTGTTGTTAATGCCGGCGGCATGCCGTGCCCGCCATCGGCTATTGGCATCGGAATCGGCGGACAAATGGACGTTTCAGCAAAACTGAGCCGGGAAGCAATCAGTACCAGAGATTGGCGTGACCATCATCCGGATCCGATGATAGCCGATTTGGAAAACGAATTATTGGCGAATATCAATAAACTGGGACTGGGCCCCGCAGGTATCGGGGGCGATACAACATGCCTGGCTTTAAAGATTGCTTATGCATCAACACATACGGCTATCTGCCCAGTGACAATCAACTTCCATTGTTGGGTGGCACGTAGATTCGGAGTACGTTTTTACGCGGACGGTCACAGAGAGTATCTTTTTCAGGAGGTAAAATGAAATGAAAACACATGATTTGACAATGCCAATAAATAATTCTCAGGTTGAGTGCATGGAAATCGGCGATACAGTCTATTTGACAGGCACCATTTTCACAGCCAGAGATATGGCGCATCTGGAAATTAAGAAGCTTCTTGCCAAGGGCGAAAAATTACCTTCTGAATTTGCCGGACGTGCTATATTCCACGCGGGACCAGTAGTGCGTAAAGTCGACAATGGATGGGAAATGATTGTTATCGGTCCGACAACTAGTATTCGCATGGAGCCCCATTCGCAGATGGTGGGCGAACTGGGAGTCAAATTGATTATTGGCAAAGGTGGAATGGCTGCCGATAGCAAAGCGGCATTTAAGAAGTTTAAACAAGTCTACCTGCAAGCTGCGCCAGGTTGTGCCGTGCAACTTGCCAATGGTGTAAAAAAAGTTGTCAGTGTAAATTGGCTGGAAAATGGCATGCCCGAAGCAATGTGGGAATTGGAGGTAGAAAAGTTCGGACCGCTGTTTGTGACCATGGATGCAAAAGGCAACAGCCGCTATGATGAACTCAAAGAAACCGCCACTTCTAAAGTTAAAGAAATTTACGGTTAACTGCCACACAAGGCGAAGAGGACTATAAGAGGGGCCGTGTCGTTCGAAAACATGGCCCCAAGAACACGGCTTCTTCCAATTATCATAGATAAAGGGGGGCATCATGTGAACAAGTTATCTAGAATTTTAATAACAGTGGCTATCCCTCTGGCAATATTGTTGATCCCAGTACCGGCCGGTTTATCTGTGACCGCATGGAGATTGTTTGCCCTGTATATTGCTGCAATTTTGGGAATCATGTTTCGTCCCTATCCTGATCCTGTAATCTTGTTGGCCGTGATTGCCGTTTCGAGCCTATGGCTGAATAATATCGGCGTCGCATTAGCCGGATATGCGTCCACCACGACTTGGCTGGTGTTTACTGCGTTCATGGTTGGCCAGGCCTTTAGTGACACCGGCTTGGGAAAACGTATAGCTTATATTTTGATTGGGAAAATGGGCAGAACCACATTGGGATTAAGTTATGTGGCGGCGCTTACCGACTTGGTTCTTAGTCCGGCTACTCCTTCGACAACGGCAAGAACGGGTGGACTCGTTTATCCAATTTTCCGCAGCATCGCGAGTACGTTAGGGTCCGAGCCAGGGCCCACAGCCAAGCGTCTCGGAGCATTTCTTTCAGTCCTTCTATACCAGATCAGTATGGCAACCGGCGCTCTTTTTATTACAGCGCTGGCTACGCATCCAATGGTTGTATCCTTTGCCAAAGATCTTTTAAAAATTGATATTACCTGGATGTTATGGGCAAAAGCCATGGCGGTTCCCGGGTTTATTGTGTTGGCAGTCACTCCTTACTTGGTTTACAAAATGTTCCCGCCCGAAATCAAACAGATCGACAATCAGGAGATTGCAAACCGGGGAATGGCTGAAATCGGTCCTATGTCTGTGAAAGAAAAAATATTGGCAGGGCTGTTCGTTTTGGCCATCATTGGATGGTCCACCGGCTCAATTACCAAAATAAATTCTACCGCGGTAGCCGTGGGCTTTGTTGCGGCGTGTCTTGTTACAGGTGTAGTTTCCTGGGAAAGTTTGCTTAAATGTAAAGGGGCATGGAGCACGCTCATCTGGTATGGTGGTATTATAAGTTTGGCCGATGGTTTGGCAAAAGCCAAATTCTTTGTTTGGTTTGCTGGCGCATTGGGCAAAAGCATCAGTTTTGACGGCTATGGAACATTAACAGTATTACTAGGGTTATTGGCGTTGAGTTTGGTAGTCCGGTATTTCTTTGCTTCGCAAGCTGCCTATGTTTCTTCCCTTATTCCAGTATTTTTCACGATTGGCTTGGTGGCGAAAGTGCCGGTTTTCCCCTTGGCATTATTGCTGGGGGCTTCTTCAGTGTTCGGCAGTCAGCTTACTCATTACGGTAATGCGGTTGGCCCCGTTCTATTTGGCCCCGGCTATGTCGATCAGGTCACTTGGTGGAAGATCGGAACTGTTATGGTGGTCGTTAACTGTATTGTGTATTTGGGCGTTGGCCTTCCCTACTGGAAGTTGCTCGGACTTTGGTAAAGAATCAATTTTATTGAAAGGCGGATGGCTTATATGTCTGCAACAGAGATTTCCAAATCCTGTATTGATTTTGCCTACACTTTCAAACTAAGCGATGCTCCGGCATCAACGCAGGACCATGCCAAGAAATGTTTGCTGGATTGGCTTGGCTGTGCGATACGTGGTGCAACTATGCCGCAGGCCGCTTGCATCCGAAAATACACCGGTACGATGGGTGGGAACTTCCATGCCACAATCATTGGTGATCCTACCCCCAATTCGATATTTAATACTGCCCTTTGCAACGGCTACTTCAGTCATATTTTAGAAATGGATGATGTGGACAAGGAATCCATCACTCATCCAGGCACAGTTGTTATTCCGGCAGCATTGAGTATTGGCGAGTGGTCGCAGATCCCAGGAGCGGATTTCCTTGCGGCGATTATTGCCGGTTATGAAGTAATGCTGAGAGTTGGCGCAGCAGTGACTCCCGCACACTACCAAATCTGGCATACAACTGCCACCAGTGGAGTTTTTGGATCGGCAGTCGCCGCCAGCCGATTGCTAAAATTGAGCAGAGAAGAAATGACATGGGCTTTGGGAAATGCGGGAACTTTGTCGGCAGGCCTCTGGGAATTTTTACAGGATGGCGCCATGAGTAAATATCTGCATGCCGGTAAAGCAGCGGCTACAGGAGTTATGACCGCTTGCCTGGCAAATACCGGATTTACCGGTGCCAGTCGTATCTTGGAAGGAGCCCAGGGCTTTTTTGCCGGCTACGCGCGTCAGGAAGTCAATCCGGCAATATTTGAAAATTTTGGGGTTCGCTATCGTACTGGCACGGTATCGTTCAAGCCTTACCCTTGTTGTCGGCATACTCATTCTGCCATTGATTGTGCAAAAGCGCTTCATAATCAGTTGGCGCAATCCCTGGATACGGTGAAAGATGTTCGTATCTCGACGTATAAAGCAGCTTCGTCAATCGCAGGGAACGAGAATCCCCAAGATTCAAGGCAAGCGCAGTTCAGCTTGAAATATGTCGTTTCACATGTGCTGAAAAACGGAACTGTCGGGTTGTCCTCTTTTGAAGATACGGCTCTATTTGATCCAGACGTTCGAACGCTGATGGAGAAAGTCCATGTGGAGATCGATCCAAGTATTGATAGTTTAACTCCCGCAGCATGGCCAGCCAAGGTAACTGTGACACTTCTTGATGGACGAGAAATAGTCGAGTTCATCAAGTATCCCAAGGGTGATCCTGAAAACCCCTTAGACTGGAACGAAGTGAAAGAAAAATTCAGTTTTCTTGTTTCGGGAATCCTAAATCAGCAAGGAATTGCAAAAGTCATTTCTCTTTGCGAAAACATTGAGTCAGTGGATGATTGTGGACAGCTTTTACAGACTGTAAATCGACACGGCGTGTTTTAGCATCAACCGGTCATTTATAATCAGGATCGCAAGGTATTTGGTATTGTTTTCCGGATTGCTTACCGGATGTCCCTAAAAAACAAACGAGGCCCCNNGGGGCCTCGTTTGTTTTTTAGGGAATTACTCTCACCTATTCAGATGGATCATCCCTGCAATAAATGAAATGGACACCTTATTAATTATTTATGGGCTTCGTAAAACTCGTAATACTTTTTCAGTTCCCGCTTCAACAGGTTCGGTGTGTCCAGTTCGTACGGGCAATTATTTTTGCAGTGGTTGCAGCCGATACAGTCATTGATCCGGTCCATCTTCGCCCGGAACTCCTCCGCCAGGAATGGTTGGTAGGGCGCCCGGCTCAGGAACAGCGATACCCGGGCCTGGGTCGGAATCTCGATGCCTGCCGGGCAGGGCAGGCAATAGCCGCAGCCACGGCAGAAATCGCCGGCCAGTTCCGTCCGGTCTTTTTCGATCAGCCGCCACATGGCTTCGTCCAAGATCGGCGGATTCTTCTCGAACGCGATGAACTCGTCCAGTTCGTTCAGCTTCTGGATCCCCCAGATCGGCACAAGGTTGTCGTACTGCCGCAGGAAGGCGAACGTCGTGGCCGCGTTGGTGATCAGTCCGCCCGACAACGCCTTCATGGCGATCACGCCGAGATCCCGTTCCTTGCACACTTCGATCAGTTTCAGGTCCGCCGCGGCGGAGAGGGAATTCAGCGGAAACTGAACGGTGTCGTAACGAGCGGAGGCCGCCGCCTGCAACGCGTTACCGATCTTGTGGTTCGTCAAGCCGAGGAAACGGATCAGGCCCTTTTGGCGGGCTTCCAGCAGCCCCGCATACGAGCTTTCCGGATCTTCGGGGTCAGGCAGCTCCGCGGGATTGTGCAGCTGCAGAATATCCACATGGTCCGTTTTCAGGTTACGCAGGCTGGTTTCCAGATCTTTCAGCAAGGTTTTCCGGTCACCCGCCTTGCTCTTGGTGGCAAGGATAATATCGTTCCGCACATCGGCCAAAGCATAGCCGATTTTCTCTTCACTGTTCGTATAGGCCCGCGCCGTGTCGAAAAAGTTGATACCATTGTCATAGGCCTTGCGCAAGATCGCCTTGGCCTCGTCAAAGGAAATCCTTTGTATCGGCAGCGCGCCGAAGCCGCTCCGGCTCACCCGCAAATTGGTCCGTCCCAGTCGCATTGTATCCATCCCGATAGCCTCCTTGTATATTTTCAATCGTCGCTTGCTGTATAGAAAAGCTACTCCCGGCATTTTCTCCGGTTTCTTTTTCGTGACGAAGCTGAATTTTTCCTGCGAACACCCCTGTCCTAGATACGATGCCGAGAATTTCTGCAATCCGCTTCCCAGCCCGAGCGGGTACGAATCGGTCAAATTGTAAATTTCTGTTTTTTGCGAATAATCTATCTTTGTGTTATAATGTAGTCAGAAGGAAGGAAAGAGGAACACCGCCGGCGAGCGGGGGAACATTCTTCGAGGAGGCGACTCCATCGGATAACCTGGAACAGGCGACCCAACTGAATAAGGAAGTAGGAGGCGCCCAAGGCGCCTAATCGTACAACGTGCGTTGTACACATGAGAGCCAAGCGGCAGGGCCGCAGCTCATCAGGATCAAAACTTAAACCGGTCGGCTTCGAAAGAAGTCGACCGGTTCGATTTTTTTACCCTTTTGGCAAGGTCACGCCGGTCTTAGAAGAAATGGATGATGATCCGGGTCAGCCACATCGAAATTGCCGCGTCGATGACCGGTATGCACAGCAGCAACCCATGCCATTTTTTATTGGCGTTGGAAGTGATGACGATCCGGACGAAGTGACCGATCAGGGTGCCCATCGTCACGCAGGCGGGAAACAGGATGGTCGCCTGCTGCGCCGTAATGGTTCCCTGCGCATACAGCGACGCTGCGGCGGCGCAACCGGCCGCCTTGGCGAAGAACGCCGCGACCAGCGCGACGATGGCCTCGCCCGGCAATCCGAATACGGCCATCACCGGTCCGACCGCCGTGCCTACGATTGTCATCAACCCCGTGATATTCAAGAACTCAATGAGAACAAACGCGAGGACCATCGCCGGCGCGATCATTTCGGCGCCGATGTAGAATCCCTTCTTGGCGCCGGCCACGAATTCCTCAACAATGCTCGGTTTCACTTTTTGCAAATCCATGCCTGCCGCAGTCGGTTCAGCCATTGACAGCACCCCCCTGGTTCCGGTTTTTCGTGGCGTGCCACTTCAGGTAGAAGCGGACGATATTGGCGCCGATGACTTTGACGATGAAAATGATCCCGATGATGATGCCGACCGGCAGCACGCTGATTGGCAGCAGGGCGGCGCCGGTGCCGAAGGTATTGGTAACCACGGCAGAACCGGCGTATTGATAGGCGACAAAAATAGTCCGTTCATCATCGGTCATCATTTTTTCCTCCGCCAGCCCTTTGGTCATGACCGCGCCGACGTCGGAACTGGTGAAACTGCTGACAAACGCCAGCCCGGTAGCCCCCGGGATGCCCATAAACGGTTTCAGGATCGGCCGGAACAGTTTTTCCGCCGCCCGCAGTGCGCCCATGGATTCCGCGACATTGATGCAGCCCAGGGCAAACATCAGGGTCGGGAACAGGGTCAGCGCGAACATAAATCCTTCCCGCGCTCCCACGCCACCTTTACCGGTAAAGAAAACCCCTTTGGCCACCTGGCCGAACTGGCCGGTCAGCACCNNAAATCGAGCGCCCGCCATGGTCCAGCCGCTTTGGCGAATATGCCGGAAAACGACACGATCAGCAATATCAGCGACAGCCAGCCTTTCCAGCTGACTTTGTATTGTTCCTGTTTGGGATCCGCCATTCCTTCTCCCTCCACCTTCGATTATTTTGTTTCGTCAGTCAAGATTGAGCGTGCAGAACGCCAACAATTTGGCCCGTTCATACAGTGTATCGACGACCGCGAATTCCTCCGGACTATGATTGCGCCCGCCCTTGACCCCCATGGCACAGACGGTCGGCACGCCGGCCATGACGCTGTAAGCCGAGTCCGAGCCGCCACCAACGTATTTGCCGTAAGGCGTGCCCAGTCCCATTTCAGCGTAAGTCTTTTTCACGACCTCGAACAGTTGCTTGACGCCGTCGGTGGTCTGCATCGGGGCGATCCCCGGCGTCTGGGTGAGTGTGGTCGTCGTGTCCGGCACGTACTGTTTCGCGGCGACTTCGGCCAATTGCCGCTCGATGTCGGGCAGTAACGCCGGGTCCTGATAACGGATGTCCACGACGATTTTGGCATAGCCGGGCACCGCGTTGGGAACGATGCCGCCCTCGATCACGCCGACATTGAACGTGGTCCCTTGTTCCCAGTTCGTCAGGTTCTGAATGTCGATGACCTTGTGGGAAATCTCCAGAATCGCGCTGCGGCCGTTCTCCGGTTCGTTGCCCGCATGCACCCCCACGCCCTTGACTTCCAGGGTGAATACCGCCGTCCCTTTCCGACCGGTCACAATTGCATCGTCGACAAAGCCGGTCTCGCAGTTAAACGCGGCAGCCGCGCCCTTGGCCTCTTGCATGAACACATCCGCCGCATTGGAATTGGCGTGGGCGATTTCTTCGTCGCCCGCCAGAATAACCTTCAGAGGACGGTCCGTATATCCGGCGGCGTTCAGCGCCTTGATTGCGAAGAGAGCCGCCACGATGCCGCCTTTCATATCCAGAGCGCCCGGACCGTAGGCCTTGCCGTCGCGGATGGTAAACGGCCGCTTCGCCACGGTTCCAAGCGGAAATACCGTGTCCATATGGCCCATGAACAGGACCGCCGGTTTGTTGCGGCCGGCGCCGACCTCGGCCACCAGCATGTTCCCGGCTTTCTCCATTTCCACGATTTTCACCGCAGCACCCTCCGATGCCAGTGCCTGCCCCAGGCGGGCCGCTACGGCATCGATGCCGGTCTTGTTTTGGGAACCGCTCTCCATGTTGACGATCTCCTGCCAGAACGACACCATTTCCTCCCGGTGGGCGTCGACATAGCTGGCGATGATGGATCGAGCTTCCTTGTCCACTTCATCCTCCTCCTTTTTGTTTTGGGTCTATTTTCGGCTATGACCATATTATAATAATTGTCGCTTCGTCTGTCCATCAGGGACAATTAAAAACAGGAGACTTTCACTCCTGTCGTTTATCCAGTAGAATTTTGTATTTTTTCCGCGGACGTCCGCGCGGACCGGGCGACTCTTCGCCGATCACTTCCGCCAGACCGGTTCGTTCCAATTCGACCAGTAGCCGACGGGCGCTGCGGGGCAGAATATGCAGCTGCACCGCCAGTTCCTGGGCGCTGAGCCCGGAACGCCGATTTTTTCCCCAAACCGACGCCAGACGTCCCAAGGTCGCTACGCTGACCGAGGTCCGCTGGCTGATTTCCTGCAGGTGCTCGGCAGCGTATTCATACGTGATTTGTTCCGGCATTCCCAGCGGTCCGAGAATGGTTTTGTCGTCAAAAAACACCATCCAGCTTCCCCGTCCCCGTTCCTTGGCAGTCAGCAAGGCGCGGGCCGCGTTGAATTCGGCTTCATAGGCCGAATGGCCGATGCCGGTGCCACAGGCAACGACATAGGAATGAATCTGCTGAAAGGCTTCCATGGATGGCAGCGCTGAAAAATCGGCCGTGACCTCGCGCACCATCCCCCGGGTGGTGAACACGGCGAATCGGCCCGCGCCGACGGTTTTTAGGGCCCCCTGCACGGACTTGGCATAGGTGATCAATTTTTGGGCGATGTTCATTTCCTGTGTGAACAGGTCGTCTGCCGACTGGAACTCCTTGGAACGCGGAAAAGTGTCCATCTCGAACATCTGCACGGCGATCTGGGCATCACGGGCCATCTGCATCTTGGCCGTCCGCAGAATCAGGTTCAGGACAGCCTCCACGGCGGAACGGGCCGGCAGCACCCGATATACCGGCACCCCCAGCGCTTCCAGCCTGCGCTTCACGCCCAGGGTACAGGTCACCGCCAGTTTGGTTTTGCCGCTGCGCCAGAGGCCGTAGTGATAAGCGGCGCCGACTTCCTCCGTCATGCCGATCTCGAACGGCCGGACGTAGGCGGGTTCTTCGGGAATCCCCATTTCCACGAACACCTGTTTCAGATCTTCGAGCAGAATCGAGTCGAAGCTAATTTCCGTCAGTTTGACCGGCTGCGTATAAAAGATCTCGCACAGGGTCTTATACAGGCTGGACCCCTTATACAGGATCTGGAAAATAGGCTGGGGCACGCCGCCCCATTCCCGGGCGATCACGCCGGCGATGCGGCCGGGCAGCAGCCACATGTCGACATCCTGGCGATGCGCCTTAAACAGCGGGATGATTTCGTCGATCTCCCGGAAACTGATGGAGCGACAGCTGAAGTCCGGGTATTCGTCGGCGATGCTGCGGACGATCTGCACCGAGTCTTCGCTGCCCATAATGCCCAGTCGGATCTTCACTTCGCTCAAGCTCCGTTCTCATTCGCCCAACGGCGTAATTTCGCTGTTGGAATGATTCGCCGGAACGATCGCAATCCCCTGCCGCTCAGTTCCGGGTTTTGCGTCGGTCGTACACGAAGCAGGAACCTTTGTGTTGCTTGGCCGCTTTTTTCAGCTCCGCAGCCACTTCGGGAATCTCCCAGTAGTTGGTGAAGCTGCGGTACTGATTGCTAACGCCGGCTACGGAAATCGAGGTTACCGGGAATTTTTCGGGCACACCCCGCCGATTTTTCACCTGGATATATCCCCGCTCCAGGTCCTCCGGCGAATAGGCCGTCCGGATCTCTTTGTCAAAGATTTCAATGATCGCC
>DCTI01000159.1 GCA_002329525.1 Negativicutes bacterium UBA1444 | reverse complement strand
GTTCGCGAAGTCACATTGGCCCGGTACGGTGAAGGCACGGTCGGCACTGTCGGTAACCTGAAAGTGCACCCGGGAGTCATGAACGTCATTCCCGGCCTGGTCGAAATGTGGGTCGATATCCGCGGCGTGAATCATGATAGTATCATTGAAGTGCTGCAGGAACTCAAGGATGAGATCAGTATCATTGCGGAGGCGGAAGGCACGACGGTCAGCATCGAAGTGCTTACATCCGACAAACCGGTGAAACTGCATCCGCTGGTGATCGGTATGGTAGAAACCGCCTGCCGGGACCTGAAAGTATCCTACAAACGCATGAACAGCGGCGCCGGGCACGATGCCATGCACATGGCGTCGTTGGCACCGACGGGAATGATCTTTATCCCCTGCGCGAAGGGAATCAGCCATAATCCGGAAGAATCGGCCGCACCGGCGGACATCATGACCGGAATCGATGTGCTGACGAGAACGTTGAAGGCTCTGGCCGAGTGATAGAAGGAGAGTTTACAGATTGGAGCACTATTTACGGAAGATTTACAGCCAGAATTCCTTTGTGAATTTGCTGGAAATGAAGCTGGCCCATATGGAACCCGGGAAATCGGAACTAACCATGCCGGTCGATCCGGCTAAACACACGAATCTCTATAATGTGGCGCATGGCGGGGCGCTGGCTTCCCTGGCCGATACAGCGATGGGGGTGGCTTGCGCCACCTTGGGCCGGCGGGTGGTGACGCTGGAGCTGAACATGAACTTCATCAAAGCCCCGGAACCGGGGACGACAATCCGCGGTCTGGGACGAGTGGTCCACAACGGAAGCCGGACGCTGGTCGTCGAATGCGAGATCCTTGGCGCGGCGGATGTCCTTTTAGGGAAGGCGAGAGGAACGTTTTTTGTAGTAGGGAAGTTTGATATTGTACAAGAAGTATAAAATTTATTAGACAAAAAGAGGGAAAACGCAAAGCTCAGCGAATTGTTGATATATGATGAATAATCCAACAATTTAAGGGGGTTTGTGCGTGAAACAGAAACACTGGTTGGTTTTCCTGGTTGTTCTGGTCGCTCTCTCCATGGCGGTCGTCGGTTGCGGCGGCGGTAGCGGCGACAAAAAAGCGGCTCCGGCCAAAATTCAGAACATCAACATCGCCACGGCCACGACCGGTGGTGTGTACTATCCCCTGGGAAACGCCATGGCCCAACTCTTTAACCAGAAAATAACCGGAATCAAAGCGTCTGCTGGAGCTACGGCCGGAACACCGCAAAATGTATTGCTGATGCAGAAAAAGGAAGCGGAAGTTGCTTTTGCCCAAAACGGCGTCGCCTATTATGCATACAACGGCATGGAAATGTTCAAGGACAAACCGACGAAGTTTTTGCGCGGCATCACCAACCTGTATCCCAACGTCATGCATATCGTAGTGGCGGCGAGCTCCAATATCAAGTCCATTAAGGATTTCGAAGGAAAGAAATTCGTGCCGGGTGCCATCGGCAGCGCGACCGAAATCAACTCCAAAGAAATTCTTGGTTTATACGGCCTGGATTATAAAGACAAGAAGAATGTTAAAGGCGAATATCTCGGCTATTCCGAAGCCGCGGAAGCGTTGAAGGATGGACGCGTTGACGGAATTCTGATCGCCGGCGGCCTGCCGACATCGGCCGTACTGGATGCCGCGTCTTCCCTGAAGATTCGTATTTTGTCCCTGGAGCCGGACATGATCGCCAAACTGAAACAGACCATGCCCTGGTATTACGAGATTACCATTCCTAAGGGGACCTACATTGGGCAGACGGAAGACGTTCACACCGTGGCCGTCGCCAATCTGCTGATCTGTCGGGAAGATTTGAGCAATGATCTGGTCTACAACATGACCAAGACTTTGCATGATAACCAGAAAGATTTGGTTGCCGCCCACTCCGCAGCCAAGGACATGAAATTGCAGGATGCCCTGAAAGGGATGACTGTGCCGCTGCATCCCGGTGCTGAAAAATATTATAAGGAAAAGGGAATCGTAAAATAGCCCCGGTTGTCTGAAGAAAAATATCGCAGACAGGTTTTTGCCTGTCTGCGATATTTGTATGGCGGAATTCGCAACAAGAGGGGAGATTTTGATTTGGCAACGGAAGAAAATAAACCGATTGACAAGTCCGCGATTGATGCGTTTATTAACGAGGAATCCGCCGAGAATGTGGATGAGGTCGTCCGCAAATATGAAGCGGAATCCCGGTTTCGCAGGTTTTCCGGTAACATTGGCAAACTGGTCGCCTTCATCTGTATCGCCATGTCCCTGTTCCATTTGTACACCGCCGGGTTCGGCGTTTTGGAAGCTATTAAGCAACGCAACATTCATCTGACATTTTGTCTGGTTTTATCCTTTTTGCTATATCCATCCGGACCCAAGGGCGGTACCAACCGGATCACCTGGTGGGATTGGGTGTTGGTTGGCCTGTCGGTGGCGGTCGGTTCCTACCTGATGATTATCTACGATGACCTGGCCAACCGTGGCGGCGTTACCGAGCCGATGGATATTTACATGGGCGGACTCCTGTGCCTGTTGGTGCTGGAAGNNAAGGAGTTGCCGATCATGGCGCTGGTCTTTGTGGCGTACGCGCTGTTCGGCGACCTGATCCCCGGCCAGTTCGGGCATCGGGGCTATAGCCTGGAACGGCTGATCGATCACATGTTCCTGACCACCGAGGGCATTTATGGCGTGGCACTAGGCGTTTCCGCCACTTACATCTACCTGTTCATTTTGTTTGGTGCTTTCCTGACGGAAACCGGCATGGCCAAATTTTTCAACTCCCTTTCGATGGCGATTGCCGGGGGATCTCCGGGCGGCCCTGCCAAAGTGGCGGTATTTGCCAGCGGATTGCTGGGAATGATCAATGGTAGCGCTGTGGCCAACGTAGCTACAATCGGTGCGTTCACGATTCCTCTGATGAAGAGCATCGGCTACCGACCGCATTTTGCGGGTGCGGTGGAAGCTGTAGCCTCGACGGGCGGGCAAATCATGCCGCCGGTCATGGGGGCGGCGGCGTTTGTCATGGCGGAATTCCTGGGTATGTCTTATACCACGATCATGATCGCGGCCGTTGTGCCAGCAGTCCTTTATTATCTGGCCTGCTGGGCCATGATTCACCTCGAAGCCCTGAAACTGGGCCTGGCTGGCTTGCCGAAAGAGCAGCTGCCGATTGCCGGTCAGGTTCTGAAGAAGCAGGGACATCTGTCCATTCCCATCATCGGGATCATTGCCTTGCTGCTATACGGACTTACACCGCTGTATGCCGCGTTTTTCACCATTATTATGACCATTGTCGTCAGTTACATGCGGAAAGAAACCGCGATCGGTTTTGCCGGATTTGTCCGGGCCCTTGAGGCTGGCGCCAAAGGCTCGGTGGGTGTGGCGATGGCCTGTGCCGTGGTCGGNNAGTGTGAGTTCCCTCACCAGCCTAGGGTTGACGTTCGGCGCCAACATCCTTTCCTTCTCGCAAAACAACCTGTTATTGACCTTGATTTTGACCATGATCACCATGCTGATCCTCGGCATGGGCCTGCCGACCACCGCCTGCTATATCGTCGGTGCGACGATTGCGGCGCCGGCTCTGATCAAATTGGGTGTCATGCCGTTGATTGCTCACTTCTTCGTGTTCTATTTCGCTTGTTTGTCCAACCTGACGCCGCCGGTGTGTCTGGCTGCCTTTACCGCCGCCGGTATTGCCGGAGCCAGCCCTTATAAAGTCGGTTGGACTTCGACCCGTCTGGGGGTCGCCGGATTCCTGGTGCCATTCCTGGCCGTATATTCGCCGATGCTGATGTTTGCCGGCAAATACTCTACGGTCGACCTTGTCGAGGCGATTATCACAGCGGTTGTGGGTGTCATCGCATTAAGCGCGGCACTGGAGAACTGGCTGTTCCGCAAGTGTTTGCTCTGGGAACGGGCATTATTGTTGGTTGGCGCCCTGATGCTGATGATTCCCGGCCTGATCACCGATATCATCGGCGGCATTGCCGTGGCGGTCGTTTATTTCAACCAGAAACGCAGCCAATAGGGATTCCTGTGAAAAACTTAACTTGAAAAAGCCTGATTTCGGGACTTAACAAAATTTGCCGAATACGATATACTAATGCCTAAGGGTCTTTCTGATCCGATTACATCATCTGAGGATATCAAGGAGGACATGCATGGACTTCAATCTTACACCGGACCAGATCGCCTTTAAAAAAATGGCGCAGGAATTGGTCGCGAAAGAAATTACGCCGTATATTCGCGAAATGGACGAAAAAAGCGAGATGCGTCCCGGTCTCATCCAGAAGTTCCACGAGGCGGGTATTCTGAACTTGGTGGTGCCCGAGGAATACGACGGTCCCGGACTGGATGCCCTGTCGATTGCGTTGATCTATGAGGAACTGGGGAAAGGGTGCGCCGGTATCGCCACTTCGGCGGCTGCCAACGCTTTGGCCTCGTATCCGGTAGTCGTTGCCGGCACCGAAGAGCAAAAACGGAAAATGTTCGATACGATCAACGACGGAAAACTGGCTGCCTTCGCCCTGACCGAACCCAATGCCGGTTCTGATGCCGGCGGGGTTTCCACTTCGGCGACGAGAGACGGCGAATATTATGTCCTGAACGGTACCAAATGCTTTATCACCAACGGCGGGATCTCCGATATTTACACCGTATTCGCCAATGCTCGCAAATCCGCCGGTATCCGTGGCCTGACCGCCTTCATCGTCGACCGGAACACTCCCGGTTTCTCTGTCGGCAAGAAGGAAGACAAAATGGGCATGCGCCCGTCCAACACCACCGAATTGATTCTGGACAATGTCCGGGTGCATGAGAGCATGCGGATCGGCCGCGAAGGCGAAGGCTTCAAGATCGCCATGAAAACTTTGGATGCAGCCCGTCCGTTGGTTGGCGCCGTCGGCGTCGGTCTGGCGGATGCCGCTTTGCAGGCGGCCTGCAAATACGCCAAGGAACGTCAGCAGTTCGGCAAGCCGATCGCTTCGTTCCAATTGGTCCAGGGTATGATCGCCGATATGGCGATGGCTGTCGAGACCGCCCGCCTGATGGTTTATAAAGCTTGTTGGCTGAAAGACCAAGGCAAGGACTATAAGCTGGAATCGGCTATGGCCAAATGCCTGGCTGCCGATGTCGCGATGAAGGTGACTACCGACGCTGTGCAAATCATGGGCGGATATGGGTACATGAAGGAGTATCCGGTGGAAAAAATGATGCGCGACGCCAAACTCCTGCAAATTTACGAAGGGACCAACCAGATTCAGCGCTTGGTCGTTGCCAATAGCATTCTGTATTGATTTTTTGCAGGTTTGCTGCGAAATGAGCGTAGCAGCCTTGACAAAACAGGTTTCCGCGTACTATAATAAATTTCGTCACATCAGTCAATTAAATCGGGGTTATAGCTCAGTTGGTTAGAGCGCTTCGTTGACATCGAAGAGGTCTGCGGTTCGAGTCCGCCTAACCCCACCAACGCAAACACGAAACGCTGCGGTCATCCGCAGCGTTTCTTTTTTCATCCGCAACTACTTTTAAGAGGCCGTTTGACTACTTTCTTGACTACTTGAGTTGCCTCAATACACTCTCGTAAAGGCCTGATTTTACCGAAATATTTAATGAAATGAATTGCCAATTTTTCAATTACTAGAAGGAATTTGCAAAAAATTCAAGAAATTATTATGCAGACATAAAGATGAAAATCGCCCTCAACAAGATAGACCGGGAGCCTGCATTGATGCATCAATGACATCAACGGACGGTGAAAAGCATTTGGCGGAGGACGCCCAGATGGGAACGGGAGGGTCAGAAAGTGCAAAGATTGCTGCTGCTCATTCTGATTTCTTTTGTATTAGCCGGCTGCTCTGGCAAGCAGGAAACGACGCTTGCCGGCAAAGACAATCCCGCTTCCGCGACGCGGCCAGCGAGTGCTTCCCGCTTTATTGTCGCCGGGTCTGGAACCAATCTGCCCATCACCGAAAAATTGGCGGATGCATATCGGAAAAAGACTGGCAGCAATATCGAAATTCCTAAAAGCATCGGTTCGGATGGGGCGGTCCGCGCAGTCCAGGATGGATCAATCAGTTTGGGATTGCTTTCGAGGCCATTGACGGAAGCGGAACAGGCAACCGGATTAAAGACGATCCAGTATGCGCGTGTTGGAATCGTGTTTGCGGTTCATCCTTCCGTTTCCGAAACCAATATTACCGATGACGATATCCTGCGGATCCATCGAGCGGAAAAGACGACATGGCCGGATAATGGTAAGATTCGTGTGTTGATTCGCAATATCCATGATAGTTCGAATCAGATATTGTTTGCAATGATTCCCGGATTTCGGCAAGTGATTGAGGAGTCGCTGGCGGCTAAGCGATGGCCCATTATGTACCATGATGTGGAGATGTCGGATGCTTTGCGTACCAAGGTCGGCAGCTTCGGGCATACCGACACCACATCCGTTAAAATTTTTGGCGGGATTAAACCCCTTTCGCTAAATGGGATCGTTTCTTCGCCCGAAAATATTCAAACAGGCCGGTATCCTTGGGTAAAAGAGCTGTCCTTTCTTTATAAGGGTAAATTAGCTGGACAAGCCGAAAAATTTGTTAATTTCGTCCATTCGCCTGAGGGACGCTCGATTATTGAGGCATACGGTGGTGTGGCCATAAAATAGCCGAGAAAGGCGGGATGAAGTTGCATCGACAAAGTGGTTTCTCCCGTTCGGTTAGTAGAAAAATGTTGGTTCTGGCCGTCATTGTCGGAATCATCATTGCGGTTGCCGTGCCGGCGACTTACTGTAGTTTGATGTTGCGCGAGAGAATGCAGGACAGTAAGCTTCACGGCGAACTGTTGGCGGATTCGGTTGTTTTGGCGATTCAGGATAATGAAGAATTGTGGCGGTATGATATCCCGCGTTTCATGGATATCGGGAACCGTTGGCGCAATCAGGAACATATCGTTTCTATGCGCGTGTATGATGATAACCGGCAGCTACTGTTCGAAAAAATCAACCGGGCCGAGTCCTTTGCCCTGTTTACCACGCGGGCTCCGATTGTTTTCAACGCGAGCATCGAAGGCTATTTGGAGCTTCAGGAAAGTTATCTGGATTTGTTGGTGAACAGCGGAATTACATTATTGGTGTTTAGTCTATTGGGTTTTCTGTTGGGGCGTGTCATCTATCGGATTGTGGCAAGCGCCGAGCGAATCACGCGGGAAGCTGTTGTCGAGCTGACAGTTTCGCAGAAAAGGCTGCAGAAGATGGCCGTCACTGATGCGAAAACACAGCTGTACAATGCAACTTACTTGTTCTCGGCAGTGAAGGATGCAGTCGAATTGGCTAGGAGTACAGACGGATTTCTGAAATTGGCCATACTGGATCTGGATTATTTTAAAAAGTACAATGATTTTCATGGTCATGTGGCCGGTGATACGATTCTGGCCGAGTTAGCAGATTTACTTCGGCAAAGTGTGCGGCCATCGGAAATTGTCGGACGGTTCGGTGGTGAAGAGTTTCTGGTTATCATGCCGAATCTGGATGACACGGCCGCCCTGTCTCTTGTGCAGCGGATGCGGACAATGATTGCGGAGCACGTTTTCCCCGGAGCGGAAGTTTTGCCGGGAGGGCATTTGACAGTCAGCATCGGTTTGGCTAGCTATTATCCAGGCATGAGTTCGACGGAGTTGATGAATCAAGCGGATAGAGCCCTTTACGCGGCGAAGGAGGCGGGACGCAACCAGGTTTGCGTAGTTTCTGGCCGCGATTTTTTCATCAATGGAATCAAACTTGTTAGTGTAGGCAATATCGCCTTTGCTAGCAAAACATTTCGGGAGATGATACAGGCCATCGATGCTGAAAAAACAGTCAGCATTGTTAGTTCGCAGGCGGAAGCGCTGCTTTCGTTTCTTAAAACATTGGATTCGCGGGAAAATACCATCTCGCAGCATTCTTTCATGGTTAATAAAATTTCCATGGCAATTGGGCGAAAGCTGGGGTTGTCCGAGAAGGACTTGGGAGAGCTTCACTGGGGTACTTTATTGCATGATATCGGCAAACTGGGCATTAGTGACGAAATATTGAAGAAATCTTCTACGCTGACCGAGCATGAGTATGAAATTATCAAACGCCATCCGATTGTAGGATTTGAATTGATCAAGCACAACGATTATCTTTCGAGTGCGGCCAAAATCGTATTGTGCCATCACGAAAGATGGGATGGCAAGGGATATCCCCACGGAATGAAGGGCGCCCAGACGCCTTTTATGGCCAGAATCTGCTGCGTGGCCGACACGATTGCAGCGATGGCGGAGGATCGCCCCTATCGACCGGCATCGACCATGGAGCAGATTCTTGCTGAACTAAAACGGCAGGCATCAACACAATTTGACCCCGAGATTGTGGAAGCTTTTGTGGTGATGCAAACACAACCAAGCCATTTTTACGCAGCGTACGAACGTACTTTGGCGCAGCAGGCGTTCAACTGAACGCCCATTGATTGAGTGTATTAGAACCAGAGTGCAGATCGCCGAATTCATGTCTGTCTACTTATGCCAATTCATAATTAAAGGCTTCTGGGAAATTCCCGGAAGCCTTTAATTATGGACTGCCCAGTCAATGTTTGGGGAGCCGGTCTAAAAACGTATGATCAAGTGTGTCGTGATGGCGCTGTTCTTTACATTGCTATAGTTGGTGTTTAGCGTTGAAATGATGGATATTGCCGCATTCGGAGAAATGCTGTAGAAAGCGCCAAAGTTTAAGCCAAAGAATCTACTTTGGCCACTTTCATATCCAACTGTGAGGCCCCAGTTTTCCGCCATTTTTTTATAGATGCCGGCTGTAATGATTTTATTGTCGTAACCAAACGCTTCATTTCGGCTCAAGGAGGCGTACCCCAGATTGAACCGCGAACCGGTACTGGCGATGAAGCTGGTCGCCGGATAATTTGTTTGCGAGCCCTGAAACATCCAATTCGTCACAAGAAAGTCACTCGGGAAGTAATTCGCGTGCACACCGTCCACGCCGATGGAACCCGAAAATATCGG
>DCTI01000253.1:626-5713 GCA_002329525.1 Negativicutes bacterium UBA1444 | reverse complement strand
CCCTTCCCGGCAAGCCTGAACGGCAAATATCAGAGTTTTACACAAGCCGATCTGAGGCATTTGCGCTCGGCCGGCTGGGACGAAGAATTCACACCGCTGCCGACGGCGATCGCCGAATACTGCGACGTCCTCGAATCGACCGGCGGTTATTTGAGATAATGGAGGAATGAAATTGAAAAAAGTGCCTCTGCAGGATTTACCCCTGCAATACCAAACCATCAAGGAAGAATTGGCCCCCGAAATCGAACAGATATTGTCTTCCGCCGCTTATATCCTCGGCCCGGCTGTCAGCCGATTCGAAGAGAATTTTGCCCGCTATGTCGGCACGAAATACTGCATCGGCTGCGGCAGCGGCACCGACGCCCTGCATCTGGCCCTGATCGCCGCCGGCGTCGAACCGGGCGATGAAGTTATCACCGTATCCTACACCTTTGTGGCCACCGCCTGGGCGATTTCCTACTGCGGCGCGACGCCGGTGTTCGTGGACATCGATCCGCACACCTACACGATGGACCCGAAAAAGCTGGAAGCCGCCATCACGCCGAAAACCAAGGCGGTGTTGCCGGTCCACCTCTACGGACACACCTGCGACATGGATGAAATCATGGCGATCTGCAAACGGCACAAACTGGCGCTCATCGAAGACGCGGCGCAGGCGCACGGCTCGATCTACAAAGGCAAGAATGCCGGCACGTTCGGCGTGTCGTCCTGCTTCAGCTTCTATCCCGGCAAGAACCTCGGCGCCTTCGGCGAGGCCGGCGGCGTTTGCACCAACGACTCGGCGATGGCCGACCATCTGCGCCGTCTGCGCAACCATTCGCAGGGCCAGCGCTACTACTACGACGAACTCGGCTTCAACTACCGGATGGACGGCCTGCAGGGCGCCGTTCTCGACGTGAAGCTGCGTCACTTGCCGAAATGGACCGAGATGCGGCACCAAGTCGCCAAGAACTACAAACTGTCCCTGGCCGGCTTGCCGGGCTTGGTGCTGCCCGAAATCAAACAGTGGTGCACCACCAACTGGTATCTGTTTGTCATCCAGCATCCCCGGCGCGACGAACTGCAGAAGCATCTGGCCGCCCGCGGCGTCGAATCGGCGCTGCATTATCCGCTGCCGGTCCATCTGCAGAAGGCCTACGCTCATCTCGGCTACAAGCCGGGCGATCTGCCGGTCAGCGAAACCGTCGCCAAGCGCTGCCTGACCCTGCCTATGTTCCCGGAAATGACCGACGAACAGATCGACCAGGTCACCGATGCCGTCCGCGAATTCTGCGTGAAATAGAGGTGCGACCATGAAAAAGATCCAGGCGGCCGTCATCGGCTGCGGCGGTTGGGGCCCCNNCCCGCCTCGAGTTTCTGAAACAAACCTTCCACGACGTGCAGGCGACCACCGACCATCTGGACATCCTGAACGACCCGAAAGTCGACATCGTCGCCATCGCCACGCCGGTGGACAGCCACTATCCGCTGGCGAAAGCGGCGCTCGAGGCCGGCAAGCATGTACTCGTCGAGAAACCGATGACCGCCAGCGTGGCCCACGCCGAAGAACTGATCGAACTGGCGGAGAAAAAAGGCCTGCTGTTGGCCACCGATCATGTGCTGTGCTACACCAACGAAGCGCAATACTTGCACAACCTGCTCAAAAGCGGCGAACTGGGCCAGCTCCTGTACTGGGATTCGGTCCGGCTGAACCTCGGCGCCGTTCGCAGCGACTACAACGTTTTGTGGGATCTGGCGGTGCACGACGTATCGCTGTTCTACCATGTGACCGGCCGGATGCCGGTCGAGGTGCTGGCCACCGGCACCAGCCATCTGCCAGGCTTCCCGGAAAGCATGGCCCAACTGCACATGTTCTTTGACGACAACTTTGTCGCCCAGACGCACGTGAACTGGCTGTCGCCGGTCAAGATGCGGCACGGCGCACTGGTGGGCACCAAGAAAAGCGCTTCTTACAACGATCAGGAAGCTTCGGAAAAACTGCGGATCTACGACCGTTGCGTGACTTGCGGCAGCGATGGCAAGCCCGGCTACCATCTCGGCGATGTCCTGTCGCCGTTCATTCCGCCGGGAGACGCCCTGCGCAACGAAGTCAGGCAACTGGTCGAAGGTATCCGCACCGGCAAACCGCCGATCGCCGACGGCTACGCCGGTCTGCAAGTCGTGAAAATCCTCGCCGCGGCCGAGCGCTCCCTGCGCAGCGGTTCGCAACGGGTGAAAGTGTAGGGATCGGCCATGGATTATTTGTCACTGATCGAAGAACATGAACGCGCGATTGCCGCGCTGAAAACCGATTGCCTGACGGACATCTCCCGGTTCGCCGAGGCCTGCCGGGAAGCCATCGCCGCCGGCCATACCGTCTATCTGATGGGTAATGGCGGCAGTGCCTGCGACTGTCAGCATTTNNGAACTGGTCGGCCGGTTCCAGAAGGAACGCCGGGCCATGGCTTCCGTAGCCTTGACCACCGACACTTCGATTTTGACGGCGTTGGCCAACGATTACGGCTACGACGCCGTTTTCGTCCGCCAGGTCGAAGCCCTGGTCAAAGCCGGCGATGTGGTCGTAGGCATTACAACGTCCGGCAACAGCCCCAACATCCTGAAGGCACTGGCGAAGGCCCGTGAGCTCGGCGCCGTCACCGTTGGCCTGACCGGGCGCACGGGCGGCCAGATGCGGGACCTGTGCGACATCTGCATCCGGATTCCTGCCGATGTCACCGCCCGCATTCAGGAAGCCCATCTGCTCATCGAGCATATGGTCTGTCAGAGGCTCGAAGAGTGACGCCCGTCGTATTTCTGGATCGCGACGGTGTGGTCAACGCCGACATCGGCTACCTGTGGCGACGTGAGGACTGCGTCTGGATTCCCGGGGCACCGGCGGCGATCCGCCTGTTTAACGAACGCGGCNNCCTACGGCGATCCGCCTGTTCAACGAGCGCGGCTGGCCGGTGGTGGTCATCACCAACCAGAGCGGCGTGGCCCGCGGTTATTACCGGGAGGAGGACGTGCAGGCCCTGCACGGCTGGATGAACAACGAACTGCATCAACTGGGCGCCCGCATCGACGCTTTTTATTTTTGTCCGCACCACCCGAAAGGCGCTATTGCCGCCTATACCCGGGAATGCGACTGCCGTAAGCCCCGGCCGGGCCTGATCCTACAGGCGATGGACGACTGGCGGGCCGACCCGGGCACGTCGTTTCTGATCGGCGACAAGGATTCGGATATGACGGCGGCCGAAGCGGCCGGCATCCGGGGTTATCTGTTCAATGGTCCGAATCTGCTGGACTTCGTGCAAAATATATTCTCCTCGTGGAGCTAGGATCATTCCTCGCACGGTGTACTCTTTCGTAAACCATCGGTTTCGGAGGAAATGGCTTGGACGTAAGCGTTGTTATTGCCACTTACAACCGCAAAGAGCTCTTGACTACCTGTCTGCGTTGCCTGGATGCCCAGGACTATCCGCGCGACCGCTTTGAAGTCATCGTCGTCGATGACGGCTCGACCGACGGCAGTGCCGAAATGGTACGCAACTGGTCAGCCCGTTATTCGCTCCGCTGTATAGCGGCCGGACACCAAGGCCCGGGTCCGGCCCGTAACTTCGGGGTGGCGCACGCACTTGGCGACATCATCATTTTTATCGACGATGATGCCTTCGCGTCGCCCTGGTTTATTGCCGAGCATGTCCGGAGCCACCGCGACGCTCGCAGACCGNNCCATTTTTGTCGACGGTCCGGCGGTCTTTGTCAGCGGGCGGCAAGCTCTTGACAACCCGCCATTTTTTACCTGGCAAGTTCGCCTGCAAGCATTCTGGGATTTTTTTTGGGTTGCCTTTTGTCAGTGTCAACGTGTCCTGCCCCCGGGCGGACTTNNCTTTTTGCGCGTGGGCGGATTTGATCCCCAGTTTGGCAGGGCCTACGGTTATGAGGACACGGAGCTCGGCGTTCGATTTTGCTTGGCCGGGCTGGGACGAATCCGTAACCGGCGGGCCTATGTCCTGCATCATACCGACGGGACGCCCAGTCTGGAATGCGAAATGAAAAAGCGCCGCGAGTGCGGCGGCAACGGGGCGCTGTTCTATGCGAAACATCCGCTGCCGGAAGTGAAGAAACTGATCAAATGGAGTTGCCTGCGGTGGTACGACCATTTGAACCGCTGGGGGTTGCTGCGCTGGGCGACGCCGGAATTGGCGGCAACCTTTAAATACCGCGGTCATTTTCTGTATCCGGTCGTTCGTAAAATGTTGCTGATCCGCCTTTATGCCACGGCTCTCCGGGAAGGATTGGCCGAAGCGGGGCTGTCTGGCGATGACTGACCTGCGGACAGGAGCGGATCGCTGGATCTTATGAAATACCGGCAGGGCGGTTGCTTTGGAAATAGCGGAGATTAAGCGGAGCGTCGGAGCGGTTCCAAACAACCACCCTGCCAAGCAAGATATATGCTATAAATATTTTCGTGGAGGAACCGGCGTGGACGCCAGCATCATATTAGCCACCTACAATCGAAAAGCCCTGCTCGGGACCTGCCTGCGCTGCCTGAACGCACAGGACTATCCGGCAAATCAATTCGAAGTCATCATCGTCGACGACGGGTCCGGCGACGGCAGCCTCGAACTGGCGCAAACCTGGACCGCCCCCTACGCGGTCAAAGTAATTTCCGCAGGCCACCGGGGCATCGGCCCGGCCCGCAACCTCGGCGTCTCCGAAGCGTCGGGGGATATTGTCATATTCATCGACGACGATGCCTTCACGCCACCCTGGTTTGTCGCCGAACACGTGAGAAGTCACCGGGAAGCACCCGGACCGGTCTATGTCGCCGGCCCGGCGCTGAACGTCGNNCCCGCCGGTCACGGCCTGGAAATATCGACTGATGGCCGGGCTGGATCTGTTTGGCGATCCCTTCGTAGGGGTCAATGTTTCCTGCCCCCGGAAAGAATTTTTGGCACAAAAGGGCTTTGATATTCGTTTTGGCCAGGCCTACGGCTACCAGGACACCGAACTGGGCCTGCGGTTCCGGCTGTCCGGCGTCAGTGGCATTCGCAACCGCCGGGCCTATGTGCTGCACCATCAGGCCGGAACGCCGACTCTGGAGC
>DCTI01000253.1:0-606 GCA_002329525.1 Negativicutes bacterium UBA1444 | reverse complement strand
AACGTTGGGGACTGGTGCGCTGGGCGACGCCGGAGCGGGTGGCGGCCATGCGTGAAAGCGGCCACATCCTGTACCCGCTGGCCCGCAAGATTCTGCTGACCCATCTGTTCGCCGCGTCCCTGCGCAAGGGACTGGCGGCGGCCGGCATCCCGGAAAAGGACCCAAGATGGAAAAAACGCTGACGATCATTGCCAACTCGCCGGGCGAGATGTCCGGCTGGGTGGCGCCGGTGGTGACACAAGTCCGGGCGCTCCTGCCCGAAATACATATTACGCTGGCGCTGGTTCCCGACTGGTTCACCAGCGGCCGGGAGCGGGAATTCGCCGCCCAGTTGCCGGTAGACCGCGTGGCCGGCGTGTTTACGGTTATCCGGTCGATCTGGCGGGATCTGGATGCTTGTCGCGCCCGGCAGAACATGGTGCTGTTTCTGGGCGGCGACGCCCTGTATGCCAAAGGACTGGCGGCGCTCCTGAAATGCCCGGCCATGGCCTATATGCCGCGGGTCTACCATCCGGCCGATTTTGTGAAAATCTTCGTGCCGACCGCGCAGGAAAAGGAACGGGCGGTCCGCAAGGGTGCCCGCCCGGAAAATATAGTTGTCGTGCC
>DCTI01000071.1:2456-4867 GCA_002329525.1 Negativicutes bacterium UBA1444 | reverse complement strand
GTCCTGGATAGTGCCGGTGGAAGAACAAAATAATCAGCAACCGCCCAAGTACGTGGTGCAGCGGTTGTTCGATGAGGCTGGCAAAAAATATAAGGATACCGTGGATTCGCCGATGATCCTCGCCAACGCGAACTATCTGGAGTTGGCGGAGGCCTGTCCGCAGGGATTCGGAAAAATTGTCCGTTTTTTGGAGGCGCAGCATGGTTAAAAAGAAACTCATCGAAGTGGCGTTGCCGCTGGAGGCCATCAACGAAGCATCAATAAAAGAAAATGAGCCTTTCACCAAAAATCATCCGAGATCCATACATCCGTGGTGGGCTCGGCGTTCACAAGCAACCTGTCGGGCAGTAGTATTTGCTTCGCTGGTTGATGATCCATCGGCACGGCCGGAAGAGTTTCCGACGGAGGAAGCACAGGAAACCGAGCGGCAGCGACTGTTCAGGCTGATCGAGCAGTTAGTCAAGTGGGAGAACTCCAATGACGAAAAACTACTGGCAGCGGCACGAAAAGAAATACAGAAATCCACCGGGGGCAATCCTCCGCCTGTTTATGATCCTTTTTGCGGCAGAGGATCCATCCCTTTGGAAGCGCAGCGGTTGGGACTGGCGGCGCACGGCAGCGACCTGAATCCTGTGGCTGTAACGATTGCCAAGGCGCTAATCGAGATTCCGCCGAAGTTCGCGGGGCAAGCGCCGGTCAATCCGGCGACCAGGAGCCAGTTCGGTCGTGATTCCGGTTGGAAAGGGGCAGCCGGACTAGCAGAGGACATTCGCTACTATGGCCAGTGGATGCGGGATGAAGCGGAAAAACGGATCGGCCGCTACTACCCCAAGGTAGAGCTCCCGGCGGAACAGGGCGGCGGGGAAGCACCAGTCATTGCTTGGCTGTGGGCGCGAACCGTGAAATGCCCCAACCCGGCCTGCGGCTGCGAGATGCCGCTAATAACAAGCTTTGTAATCAGTGCAAAAAAAGGAAGAGAAACGTATTTACATCTAAAATATATTGGCAAAATGCCCGTTGTAAAAGTGTCGAACATTCCGCCTGCAGAGTATGCAAATCCCAAGAAAGGTTTAAAGCGGGGAGTGTCTGGCATTTTTGAATGTGCGAAATGCAAAGCTGTCACAACAAGAAATTACGTGGCCTCAGCAGGGAAAAAGAAATTATTGGGTGTAGTTCCATTGGCAACAGTTGCTGAAGGTAAGCGTGGGCGTATTTATTTATCAGCAGACCAAACTGCATTGCCTAATATTGATGTGCATAAGTTGGATTTATCTGGACTGGATGCAACCCTATCTCCAAATCCTCGTGATGTATGGTGTAGGAATTTTGGCCTAGAGACACCGCAAGAACTCTTCACTCCTCGCCAGCTCCTCGCTCTGATCACTTTCAGCGAACTAGTCGGCGAAGCCCGCGAACGAGTGTTGCATGACGCCAAGGCGGCGGGGATTAAGAATGATCCAATCCGCTTGAACGACGGTGGAACAGGCATTGCCGCCTATGCCGACGCCGTGGCAACATATCTGGGGTTATGTGTATCAAAGTTTGCTGACTTTTCAACGGCATTGAACACTTGGAATTCATCGAATCAAAATTTGCGAAATTTGTTTGCTAGACAAGCCATACCTATGGCTTGGGATTTTGTTGAAAACAACATGCTTCATGGAATTGTTCGTTTTGAAAAACTTGTTCATAATCTAGCAGGCTTATTGATTGCAAACGTTAACAAATTTGGTGAAATGGAAATTGGAAACATAAAACAACAAGATGCAAGCAGTTGGGTTTCTGAATCAAAGTATGTCATAATAACTGACCCTCCATACTACGATAACATTGGCTATGCCGACCTTTCAGATTTCTTTTATGTCTGGCTTCGCAGAACTATCGGCTCGATTTATCCAGACATCTTTAGTACTTTAATGGTTCCCAAAACGCAAGAGTTGGTGGCATCGCCTTATCGGTTCGACGGTGACAGAATTAAAGCCCAACACTTCTTTGAGTCCGGCCTTGGACAGGCTTTTGCGGCCATGTACCGGCAGGCGCATCCCGATTTTCCCGTGACCATCTACTATGCATTCAAACAATCCGAAACCGACGAGACGGATGAAGAGTATGCAGATGTGCCGGCGGAAATCGCAGTTGCCTCCACTGGTTGGGAAACGATGCTCACAGGATTGCTGCGGGCGGGATTTGCCATTACCGGCACTTGGCCAGTTCGTAGCGAGAGGGCGAGCAGAATGATTGCTATGGGGACCAATGCCCTCGCCTCCTCCATCGTGCTCGTCTGCCGGCCGCGCCCGGCGGATGCGCCGACTGTTGCCCGCAAGGAGTTTCTGTCCACGCTGCGGCGGGAACTGCCGCCGGCGTTGAAAGAGCTTCGTCAGGGCAACATTGCGCCGGTGGACTTGGCCCAG
>DCTI01000071.1:2089-2317 GCA_002329525.1 Negativicutes bacterium UBA1444 | reverse complement strand
GGCCGACGTGCTGGCCCGGGCCAAAAACACGGCGGTGCAGCGGCTGGAAGATGAGGGACTGCTGCTGGCGGCGAAAGGCAAGGTGCGGCTGCTGAGCCGGGAAGAACTGCCGGAAAGCTGGCTGCCGACCGCAGCCGCGCCGGTCTGGCTATGTACACAACAACTGGTGCGGGCTCTATCCGCCGGCGGGGAAACAGCCGCCGCCGAATTGTCCGCCCGCCTGGACGG
>DCTI01000071.1:0-2065 GCA_002329525.1 Negativicutes bacterium UBA1444 | reverse complement strand
CGGAGGAAGCCTTGGCCTTCAACGCCCTGATCGCTTCCTGGTCCGATGTGCAGCAACAGGCCGGCGAAATGGTCAGCCGACCCAAACAGCAGGGTGAACTTTTCTAAAGGATTCCAGCCAACTTCATGATCAGCGAGGGGGATAACAACGATGGATAATTACCAACGGGTGACTCGGGGCTTTCAGATATTGACGGAATTATTGGCGCCGTACGTGGCGCAGCAACTGCAGCAGGTGATGAAGGAAAACTGGTGGAAGTACGGCGTGCTGGACGTTCTTTACGACGATCAGAAACGCGACCTGCCTGCATCCGGCGATTATGCNNGCTGCCTCCTCCTGATCGATCTGAACTGGAACAACGTGTTCAAGCTCAGGCTGAGCCGGGAACACCGCAACTGGGTGAAGGAACTCTCCACCACCCGCAACAAGTGGGCGCACAAGGGCAGCGGTGATTTTGACGATGCCGACGCCTGGCGGGCGCTGGATACCATGGCCCGGCTGATGGAGCAGATCGACGCCGATGCCACCGAGGAATTGCGATCGCTGGCCCGTCAGGTTCGTTATGGGACGGCGGATGCCTCGACAACAGCGGCCGGTGCTGCCACGCCAGCCGAAGCGGCTCCGGCGGATCGAGCGGCAGTGTTGACGGCTGTGCCGCGAGCGGGGCTGACTCCCTGGCGTCATGTCATCGAGCCGCATCCGGATGTGGCCCAGGGCCGGTACCGGCAGGCCGAGTTTGCCGCCGACCTGTCGCAAGTGCTGCGGGGAACCGCCGAGATTGAGTACCAGGACCCGGTGGAATTTTTTGCCCGAACCTATGTCACCGAAGGCATGCGCGGCCTGTTGCAGCAAGCCGTGAACCGGGTATCCGGACGCGGCGGCGAACCCGTCATCCAGCTCAAGACAGCCTTTGGTGGCGGCAAGACCCACAGCATGCTGGCGCTGTTTCATCTGATGCGCAGCGGCACTCCCGTCGACCGGATTCCCAACGCCAAGGCGGTGCTGGAGCGGGCCGGGTTGGCGGCGCTGCCGAAAACCTGCGCGGCGGTGCTGGTGGGAACGGCGCTGAATCCATCAAAGGTGCGGCGGCCGATCAACTTCCCCGGCATCACCATCCGCACCCTGTGGGGAGAGTTGGCGGCGCAGCTGGCCGACCAATGCGGCGATCCGAAAGTCTATGATTTCATCAAGGATTCGGACCGAACCGGCGTTTCGCCCGGCTCGGAGACTTTGCGGGAAATGCTGGACGCCTGCGGTCCCTGTCTGATCCTCATGGATGAAATGGTCGCCTATGTGCGCAAGATTTATGGCGTGGCCGACCTGCCGTCCGGCAGCTACGACTCGGTCATGTCGTTCATGCAGGAATTGACCGAGGCGGTGCGGGCCAGCAAGAACAGCCTGCTGGTTGCATCCATCCCCGAATCGGATATTGAAGCCGGCGGCGATATTGGCAAGCAAGCCCTGGAACGGATTGAGCATATTTTCGGCCGGATGGAGGCCATCTGGAAACCAGTCGGCGCCGAAGAAGGCTTTGCCATCGTGCGGCAGCGGCTGTTTTTACGGGTGAAGGACAAGGCGGCGATGGAGGAAACCTGCCGGGCCTATAGCGAGATGTATGTGCAGGGTGCTTCGGATTTTCCGACGGAGTGCCGGGAACTGAACTATCTGGAGCGGCTGCGGGCCTGCTATCCGATCCATCCGGAAGTGTTCGACCGCCTGTACAATGAATGGGCCGGCTTGGAACGGTTCCAAAAGACGCGCGGCGTGCTGCGGCTGATGGCGGCGGTGATCCATCACCTTTGGATCGGCGGCGACGCCGGACTGTTGCTGATGCCGGGATCGATCCCGCTGGACTCGATTCCCGTGCGGGAAGAGTTGACCCGGCATTTGCCGGAAGGNNTTTCCCTGCCGCATCAGATCGATGGCGGCAATCCCCGGTTCGGTCAGTGCATGGCGGCCCGGAGGGTGGCGCGGACGATTTTTCTCGGTAGCGCGCCGTCGGTACGGGAGATGCGCAACCGTGGCATCGAAGATGTACGGATCCGTCTGGGTGTGGTGCAGCCGG
>DCTI01000010.1 GCA_002329525.1 Negativicutes bacterium UBA1444 | reverse complement strand
ATGGGCCTTTTCGGGCGGTGATCTGGCGCGGCAATAGTCCGTCATACCTGGAGTGGGGAGGAGTGGCGAATTCTATCTTGCCGCCGTTCGGCGACAGTCCGTCTGGCCGTGGTTGCCCTTTTGAGTGCGGATTATGCCCCGACCATCGCCGGCAGACGTGCTGCGTATTGTTGGAAGTCACTGGACGCTGCAATCTGCGGTGTCCGGTTTGTTTTGCGCAATCCGGCGCAGGGGCGCCACCTGACCCGACGATACAGGAAATCGGACGCTGGTATGAAGAACTGATGGCAGCCGGTGGCCCCTTCAACATCCAACTGTCCGGCGGCGAACCGACAGTGAGGGATGATTTGCCGGACATCGTTGCCTTGGGACGTTCCCGGGGATTTCCTTTTATTCAGGTGAATACGAATGGGCTGGGGCTGGCCGCTGATTCCGGCTATGCCCGCCGTTTGAAACAGGCCGGCTTATCCTGCGTGTTTCTGCAGTTCGATGGCATGAATGACGAAATTTACCATGCGATGCGCGGAGCGGGGCTGCTGGCGGAAAAACAGCGGGCGATCGAATGCTGCTCCACCGTGGAACTGGGCGTGATCCTGGCCGTGACGGTGGTTCCGGGGGTTAATGACGGGAATCTCGGCGAAATTGTAAAGTTTGCTCTGGAACGGATGCCGACAGTTCGCGGCGTGCATTTCCAACCGGTCAGTTATTTTGGCCGTTATCCCCAGGCTCCTGCCGATAAAGACCGGATTACGCTGCCGGAAGTCATGCGGGCGATCGAGCTGCAGACCGGCGGAATGATACCGGCCGTCAGCCTGCACCCGCCCCGGGCGGAAAACGTCTATTGCTCGTTTCAGGGGCATTATGTCCGGATGCCGGACGGCGCAATGAAAGTTTGGAATTCGCCGGGAGAACGGGGCTGTTGCGGATCGGCGCCGCCGGCGGAAGGGACGAAACGGGCCCGCGATTTTGTGGCTCGCAAATGGTCGATGCCCGAATCAAAAAGTTCGGCTGGCGCGACAGATAAAACCGTTGCTGAAAATACTTGCGACTGTGAAGTCAATACGGCAAGCTTCGATGAATTTCTGGACCGGGTGGAGCGTTATTCCTTTTGTATTTCCGGCATGGCGTTCCAGGATGCCTGGACTTTGGATCTGCAGCGGCTGCGGGAGNNGGGACGGATCATTCCGTTTTGCGCTTATAATCTGACCGGCGGTGACGGGCGTTCCCTGTATCGGCTGTCAATGGGAGCGACGCGAGAATGACGGCGATGACGCCGCTCGACGCCTGGACGGCTACTCGGCTGGGCTTGCCTGGAAAACGACTGGACCGGCAGATACTGGAGAATTATCAGTTGGACAAACTATCGGCGACGATCCGTTTTGCCGTAGCCAACAGTCCATTTTATCGGAAGCATCTGGGACAAAGCGCGGCGGCAGGTTTGCGGACCTTAGCGGACCTGATCGACTTGCCGTTTACGGATGCCGCGGATTTGCGCCATTATGGTTCACAAATGGTCTGTGTTTCCCAGTCGTGCATCAACCGGGTGGTTACGCTGGACACCTCGGGAACGGTCGGCGATCCGAAACGGCTGTGGTTCACGACGGAGGACCAGAACTTGACGGTGGAATTTTTTCAGGCCGGGATGTCCACATTGACCAGACCGGGGGATCGGGTGCTGATTCTGTTGCCGAGCCGGCGTCCGGGCAGTGTCGGCGATTTGTTGGCACAGGCGCTGACAGGGATGGGTATGACGGCGTTGCTCTACGATTGGGTGGGAAACTTGGCGGATGCGGCAAACGTCGTGCAACGCGAACGTATGGATTCGGTCGTGGGCAGTCCGGTGCAGGTTTTGGCGCTGGCCCGATATTCAGCGGAACAGGGCGGATCGGTGCCTGGCCCGCGCACGGTGCTGCTCAGCACGGATTATGCGCCCCGTTCTTTGATCCAGGAAGTGGAGAAACTTTGGAGTTGCCGGGTTTTCGACCATTACGGCATGACGGAGATGGGGCTTGGCGGCGGGGTAGAGTGTGAAGCCCATGCCGGCTATCATCTGCGCGAGACGGATCTTTTTTTTGAAATCGTCGATCCGCAAACCGGCGAACAAGTGCCGGACGGCTGTGAGGGCGAAGTCGTTTTTTCCACACTGACTCGGCGGGGGATGCCGTTGATCCGCTACCGGACGGGAGATTTGTCACGGTTTTTGCCGAGCCCTTGCGACTGCGGCAGCCTGTTGAAACGACTGGACCGTCTGCGCGGCAGGCTGGATTCCATTCTCCGCTTACCGGCGGCGAAGTTGCGGATTGGCGAAATTGCCGAAGCCGTCTTTGCCGTTCCGGGAGTGCTCGATTATGCCGTGACGGTAGTGCCGGAAAAAGAACGACCGACACTGGAGGTGTCGGTCTGGACGCTCGGGGGTCCGGCGGCAACTCCGACGGCAGTATTCGAAGAATTGGGACGGATCGTGTCGCTGCGGGAGGCCCGGGAAGCGGGGCGGCTGGTGGTCGTCGTGCGGTGCCATGTCTGTGGAGGAATTCTGCCGTCCGGTCCGTCGAAACGAAGCTTCGGGAAAGTGATGTGAGGAGATGGCGGGTTCCAGACTGATTTATCTTTTGCGTCATGGAAGAATTCAGAACTCCGGCGAGCAGCGCCGCTATATCGGTCAACTGGATGTGCCGCTGGACCCGGAGGGAATCCGCCAGGCGGAACGATTGCGCGAACGGCTGGCGCCGGTTGAATTTCAAAAGATATTTTGCAGCGATTTGGAGCGATCGCGGGAGACCGCGCGAATTCTTGCGGGAGCGAATGCCGGGGAAGTGGTTGTCTGCCCGGAGCTGCGGGAGATTCATCTGGGCGAATGGGAAGGAATGTCCTTTGCCGAGGTTGTGCGACGATTTCCGGAAAAATTCGAAGCCCGGGGACGGGATATCGCCTACTACCGCATCGCTGGCGGAGAAAGTTGTGCGGATTGCGCCCAGCGGATGTTGCCGGCGTATCAGAAGATTGTAGCCGAGAAGGCGGATCCGGTGGCGATTGTCGGTCATGCCGGAGTTAATCGGCTGATTTTGTGTCATTTGTTGGGGATGCCGATTGCCAATTTGTTTCGGATCGTCCAGGACTTCGCCTGTGTGAATGTGATTCAGTATAACGGGGTCAATCCCCAGGTCAGGCTTATCAACGCGGTTGCCGTGTGAAAACACTTACGGGAGGGAAACCGGATGGACGAGCTGACGCGAATTTCGCAACTGCATCTGCAAGGATTTCACTGTGCCCAGGTGCTGTTGATCATGGGTCTGGAACAGCAGGGCAAGGAAGATGCGGATTTGATCCGGGCGATGAATGGCTTGTCGGGCGGACTTGGTTTTCAGGGGAAAACGTGCGGCGCTTTGGCGGGAGGCGCCTGCCTGCTGGGGCTGTTCGCTGGGCGCGGCACACTGGAGGAAACCGAGCAGCGTTCGTTGAATGTTATGATCCAGCAGTTGGTGGAATGGTTTGAAGCGGGGTTCGGTGAAGAATTTGGCGGGATTGACTGTAATACCATTTTGGGCGGCGATCCCTGGAACCGGCTGACACGCTGCCCCCGTCTGATTAATGAAACCTATTTCATGGTGCGGCAGCTTCTGCAGGAAAATGGCCTGGCTTTTCAGGCAGAATGAGGTCGGCGACAGAATGGCGGAGGATTTGGAATGGAGGCAGACAACATGTTGCTGATTGGTAACGGACGGGTGGTCACGCGAAATCCGGCGGCGCCTGTCCTGGAAAATGGCTGCGTGGCGGTCCAGGATCATAAAATTGTTGCCGTGGCGGCGACGGCAGAACTGCGAAATCAATACCCCGGGGCGGAATGGCTGGATGCAGGCGACCGGCTGATTATGCCAGGCCTGATCAACGCTCATATGCACTGCTACAGCAGCTTCGCCCGGGGAATGGACATCAAGGCACAGTCGCCGCAAGATTTCCGGGAAATTCTGGAACGGCTGTGGTGGCGTCTCGACAAGACGCTGACGCTGGAGGACGTTTACTTCAGCGCGGCGGTGGCGATGATCGACTGTATCCGGAACGGGGTCACCACGATTTTCGACCATCATGCCAGCCCCCACTGCGCGCCGGAGAGCTTGTTCCGGATGGAGGAAGCCGCTGACTCGCTGGGGATCCGGACCTGCCTGTGCTATGAGGTATCGGACCGTGACGGCGAGGAGATCGCCCGACAGGGGATCGCGGAAAACCGCGACTATATCCTGCATTGCCGGCGCGAACGAAACGGGTTGCGGCGTGCTTTGTTCGGCCTGCACGCGTCGTTCACGCTGAATGACGTTTTGCTGCGGCGTTGCGCGGATACCGCCGCGGAACTGGCGGTCGGCTGCCATATCCATACGGCGGAGGCGCTGTCCGACGTCGAGGACTGCCAGCGGCGATTCGGCAAACGGGTCGTGGAGAGACTGCATTCTTTCGGCCTGCTGAATCCGGCGACCATCACGGCGCACTGCGTCCATGTGGATGGTCGGGAGATCGGGATTCTCCGCGACGAAACGCCTTTTGTCGTGCATAATCCGGAATCGAACATGGGCAACGCCGTCGGCTGCGCGCCGGTGCTGGAAATGGCCCGGCAAGGCGTTCGGGTGGGACTCGGCACGGACGGTTATACCTGCGACATGTTGGAGTCGCTGAAAGTTGCCAACCTGTTGCACAAGCACCAGCAGCAGAGTCCGGCAGTCGCCTGGGCGGAACCGCACGAGATGCTGTTTGGGCGGAATGCCGAGTTTGCTTCGGCCTGTTTCGGCGAGACGCTGGGACAGCTAACGCCAGGCGCGATGGCAGATATCATCGTGGTGGATTACGAGCCGCCGACACCACTGAACGCCGACAATCTGAACGGACATGTGTTGTTCGGGCTGACCGGCCGGGCGGTGACGACCACGGTAATCCATGGAAAAGTCGTCATGCGGGACCGTCAAATCCTCACGGCCGACGAACGGGAAATCTTCGCCCGGGCCCGGGAACTGGCCGAAAAACTATGGCGGCGATTTTGATACAGCGCACAGGTTTCACTGGACGCGTGACGCAAAATACGATATCATATAGAGCGGAATTGAGTACAGTTGTCTTTTGGAGCGAGGACGCTCTGCGGGTGCATCGCCGCAGGGCGTTTTTTACCGGAATGGCATTCGCCGAAGGGCGAGGCCACTTTTCGGCGTGTTTATAAGATTTTGGCAAATGGGAGGCTGCAGTGGGTGAAGGGTAGGACCATCCTGGTGTCGTTGGCGGCGCTGCTGGGCGCGCTGCTGATCGGAGCGATTTTCATTCTGTTGGCGAAGTCGGATCCGGTGCGGGCTTACAAAGTCATGCTGACCGGACCGTTTTCCAGCAGCTTTGGTCTGACGGAAACCTTGGTGCGGACGACGCCGCTGCTGTTGACCGGACTGGGCATCATCATTTCTTTTCGCAGCGGAGTGCTGAATATCGGCGGTGAAGGGCAGATTCTCATTGGCGCCATCACTGCTGCCGGGGTGGCCCTGAAATGCGAATCGCTGCCGGCGCCGGTCCTGTTTCCGCTGGTGCTGCTGTCCGGGGCCCTGGCCGGGGGTATTTGGGGCGGGGTTGCCGGCTTTTTGAAGGCGCGGCTGAATGTTAACGAAATTCTCAGCACCGTGATGTTGAACCAAATCGCCGCCCAATTATATCTGCTGCTGATCCGGGGGATTCTGATCGATCCGCAGGAGGTGGCGTACGGAACGGGCGTGCCGCAGACCGCGCTGGTGCCTAACGCCGTCTGGATGAGCCGCCTCATCCCGGGGACCCGTCTGAATACCGGCTTCATTCTGGCGCTGGTGCTGGCCGTGGCGGTCTATGTGTTGCTGATGAAAACGACGGTGGGCTACCGCCTGCGGGCGGTGGGCGCCGGACTGGAGGCCGCGCGGTATGCGGGAATCAATGTGCCGTTGTATATGGTACTGTCGATGTTTTTGGCCGGAGCACTGGCCGGCCTGGCCGGG
>DCTI01000246.1 GCA_002329525.1 Negativicutes bacterium UBA1444 | reverse complement strand
TGTATTGCGGCGGCATATCCTACCGGATCTGGCGCCGGTGTTGTCGGCGGCGATGATCCACGACGCCCGGCGGGCAGTGTTCCTGGAAGCGGGACTGGCCTTTCTGGGCATCAGCGATCCGACGGCGCCGAGCTGGGGCCGGATGATCCAGCAGGCTCTGACCTTCACTTATCTCGATGCCTGGCGGTGGTGGCTGCTGCCGCCGGGATTCGCCGTCAGTTCTTTGGTGTTGGCGTTTGCTCTGATCGGTGCGGGACTGGAGGAAACAGATGTTACGGATTGAAAATCTGCGGGCCGCTTACGACGGCGAAGAAATATTGCATGGCGTGTCCCTGTCGGTTCAGGCGGGAGAAACCTTGGCGATCATCGGCGAGTCCGGCGCGGGAAAAACGACGCTGGGCCTGAGCCTGCTGCGACTGACTGAGGCGACGACAAGCGGCGCGGCCTGGTGGAAAGAACGGGACCTGTTGGCGCTCTCAGAGGAGGAACTACGCGACCTGCGGGGACGCGTAGTCGCGATGGTGCATCAGAATGGCGGCGAAGTGCTGCATCCACTGTATACGGCCATCGACCAAGTCGCCGAAGCGGTGACCGCCCATTTTCCGGTGACGCCGGCAACCGCCCGGCAAAAAGCGGCATCGGTCCTGCAAACGGTCGGCCTGACGTCAGACAGGCATGAATGCGAACCGCACCGCCTGAGCGGCGGTGAACAGCAGCGGGTTCTGCTGGCGATGGCGCTGGTCAATGAACCGGAACTGCTGATCCTAGATGAGCCGACTTCGTCGCTCGACCCGCTCAACAAAACGCAGATTTTGGAAGTGTTGGCGACGGCGCTGCGCGGTCGGGCAAACCTGCTGATCACGCACGATCTGGCGGCGGCCGCCGCCGTAGCCGACCGGGTGGCAGTGCTGTACGCCGGGCGGGTTCTGGAAACCGGACCTTGCGCCGAAGTATTCGCCTCACCCCGGCACCCGTACACCCGCGCATTGTTGCGGGCCTATCCGGACATGGCGACTTTCAAGGATATCCAGTGCATTCCCGGCCGGGTCGGAACGAGTGCGGGCGGTTGTCCGTTTCGCTCCCGTTGCAGCCAGAGCATTTCCCAATGCGCCGAAACCGTACCGTTGCCGCAAGCGTTGGCGCCGGAACGGACCGTGGCCTGCCATCGGGGCGGCATCGTGCCGATACTGGAGGTAACGGGGCTCGCCAAGCGGTTGGACGGTCGAAGCGTTTTGACGGATATCGACTTGACCTTGTATGAGGGGGAAACGATGGCGCTGGTCGGTGAGTCCGGTTCGGGGAAAACTACTCTTGCCAAGACACTGCTTGGCCTGTGGCCCGCCGATGCCGGCAGTTTTCGAATCGACGGCCGGGATGACTGGCCCCGGCGGCAGTTCTACGAGCGGATTCAGCTGGTGTTCCNNGCATTCAGCCACCGGTTGAGCGTCGGCGAGATTGTCCGGGAACCGCTGGACATCCACGAGCGGGGGACGAACGCGGAGCGGGAGGAAAAGGTTCGCCGAACCCTCCAGGAAGTCGATTTGCCGATTACGCCCGAGTTTCTGCGGCGCTATCCCCATCAACTCAGCGGCGGCGAGGCCCAGCGTGTCGCCATCGCCCGGGCGCTGATCCTCGATCCGAAACTCTTGATCGCCGACGAGATCACATCTTCGCTCGACGCCGGCGTCCAGGCGCGGGTAGTGCGCCTGCTGATGCGGCTACAGGATCTGCGGGGCTTGGCCATCCTGTTCATTACCCATGACATCGCCCTGGCTCGCAAGGTCAGTGACCGGGCTATCGTATTGAAGAACGGCCGCATCGTCGAAACCGGTCCGGCCGGTGCAGTGCTGACGCAACCGGTTCATTCCTACACACGGGAGCTGGTGGCCGCCGCGCCCAGGCTGCGAAGAGCATAACAATTTTTTCGGCAATAAGTTCGGAGAGAGGAAACGCTTCTTTCCGGGCTTTATTTTTTTATCACTTTTTATATAAAACCTTATCAATTCCTGACGCCAATTATACAGCCTTTCGGGATAGAATATGCTTGACGACGCAAAGGAAAGACAAGGAGGGTCTATTATGGCTGACCTGTGGTTAGCGGGGATTGTTGCGGGGCTATTGTTGGCTTATCTGGTATATGCTTTGTTGAAACCGGAGGATTTTTAAAATGTATGTGGATATTGCCTTGTTTGCCGTCTATCTGACGGTTCTGTTATTACTGGCCTGGCCGCTCGGCCGCTACATGGCCGATGTGTTTTTCTCTGAGCGAGTTGTTGGGGATTCCTTGTTTTCTCCCGTGGAAAAACTGATTTATCGTTTGTCCGGGATTCATGCAGCCCAGGAAATGAATTGGCGGAAATATGCGGCTGCCGTGTTGGGGTTCAACTTTTTGGCCCTGCTGTTGGTATATTTGATTCAAGTGTTCCAGGACCTTCTTCCGCTCAATCCGGAAGGGCTGGCGGGAGTATCGCCCTGGCACCTGGCTTTCAACACGGCAGTAAGTTTTATGACAAACACCAATTGGCAGGCATACTCCGGGGAAAGCACGATGAGCTATTTTACCCAAATGCTGGCGCTGACGGTGCACNNAACTTTTTATCGGCGGCTACCGGCCTGTCCGTCGCCATGGCTTTGATCCGGGGGCTGATTCGCAAACAAACGGATCGGATCGGGAATTTTTGGGTCGATCTGGTACGCGGTTCCGTTCGGGTGCTGTTGCCCCTTTCCTTGCTCTTCTCGCTGATTCTGGTCCAACAAGGCGTATTGCAGAACTTTTCGCCCTATGTATCGGCATATACGCTGGAAGGCGCTGAACAAAAACTGACGATGGGACCGGTCGCTTCGCAGGAAGCCATCAAGATGCTGGGGGTTAATGGCGGCGGTTTCTTTAACGCCAATTCGGCGCATCCCTTCGAGAACCCGACTCCGCTCAGCAATTTTCTGCAAATGATCAGTATTTTTCTGATCCCGGCGTCCGTGGTGTTCACCTTTGGACGCATCGTCCGGGACCGGCGGCAGGGGTTCGCGATTCTAGCCGCCATGTTGTTGCTGTTTTTGTTGCATCTGGGAATCGTATACGTTGGTGAGCTCTATGGCAATCCGTTGCTTGCCGCCGTCGGCGTCGCTGATCCTGTCGCCATGGAAGGAAAGGAAGTCCGGTTCGGCATCGCCGATTCCTCGCTATTTGCCGCGATCACCACGGCAGCATCCTGCGGCGCCGTCAATGCCATGCATGACAGCTTCACGCCGCTGGGAGGCTTGGCGCTGATGCTGCAGATCATGTTGGGCGAAGTGGTGGTCGGCGGAGTCGGCGCAGGCTTTTACGGCATGATGGTATTCGTCATTCTGACGGTGTTCATCGTCGGTCTGATGGTGGGCAGAACACCGGAATATCTCGGCAAAAAGATTGAAGCCCGTGAGATGAAGATGGCCACTCTCGCCGTTCTTATCCCGGCGGTGACGATCCTGGCCGGCAGCGCCGTGGCGGCGGTTACCGTTTCGGGGGTCGCCTCCGTCGCCAATCCGGGCCCGCACGGCCTCAGCGAAATCCTGTACGCTTTCGCGTCCAGCGCCGGCAACAACGGCAGCGCATTCGCCGGGCTCAATGCGAATACCGCCTTTTATAACCTGGTGCTGGCGGCGGCGATGCTCATCGGCCGATTTGGCGTCATTCTTCCCGTGCTGGCCATTGCCGGCAGTCTGGCGGAGAAAAAAATAACGCCGCCCGGTCCGGGTACTTTTCCGACGCATGGTTGGTTGTTTGCGATCTTGCTGGCCGGTGTCGTCATGATTGTCGGAGCGCTGACGTTCATGCCGGCGTTGGCACTGGGGCCGGCAGTAGAGCATTTGCAGATGATTCATGGCGTAACCTATTAAGAGAAAGGTGAACTGGAATGAAAACGATTCGCATGAACAGTCAAATTTTCCGGGATGCGATCAACGATGCCGTTTACAAGCTGAATCCGCGCATACAGGTTCGCAATCCGGTCATGTTTATTGTGTGTGTCGGCGCCGCTATGACGACGGTTCTATTATTGCGGGATATCTGGCGGCAAAACCTGACAGAGATATTCTTTACCCTGCAAATCAGCCTTTGGCTCTGGTTTACGGTATTGTTTGCCAATTTTGCGGAAGCGATTGCGGAAGGCAGAGGAAAGGCCCAGGCAAAGGCGTTGCGAGGAACCCGCAGCCAGACGCGGGCAAAAAAATATGATAAGGAAACGATACAGGTTGTGGACGCCGATAGCTTGCGCAAGGGCGATTTGATCCTAGTCGAAGCCGGCGACGTGATTCCCAGCGACGGGGAGGTCGCGGAAGGAATCGCCTCGGTCGATGAAAGCGCGGTAACCGGCGAATCGGCGCCGGTCATCCGTGAATCCGGTGGCGACAGATCGTCGGTCACAGGCGGGACGAGAGTCTTGTCGGACTGGCTGAAAGTCAGGGTTACCGCGAATCCGGGCGAAACCTTTCTCGACCGTATGATTTCGCTGGTGGAAGGGGCCCGGCGGCAGAAAACGCCGAACGAGATAGCATTGACCATCCTATTGGTAGGATTGACTATTGTTTTTTTGGTCGCCGTGGCCACCATCGAACCGTTCGCCATCTATTCCAGAACCGTCTTGTCGGTGACGACATTGATCGCATTGCTGGTATGCCTGATTCCCACTACGATCGGCGGATTGCTGAGCTCGATCGGGATTGCCGGCATGGACCGGCTCCTGAAACGGAATGTACTGGCCATGTCGGGTCGGGCGGTGGAGGCGGCCGGTGATGTCAACGCCCTGCTGCTCGACAAGACCGGCACCATTACGTTGGGCAATCGAATGGCGACCGATTTTATTCCCGCGCCGGGCATCGACCGGGCTCAATTTGCGGACGCGGCGCAATTGGCCTCGATGGCGGACGAGACTCCGGAGGGGCGCAGCATCGTGGTGTTGGCGAAAAAGGAATACAACTTGCGGGAAAGGGATCTGGAGGCAATCGGCGCCGATTTCGTACATTTCAGCGCCCAGACCCGGATGAGCGGGGTTAACCTGAAAGGACGCGAGATCCGCAAAGGCGCCATGGACGCCATCCAAAAATATGTTGCCGGACAAGGCGGCGTTTTCCCCGAGGAGGCCAGGGAAGTGTGCGAAACAATCGCCAAAGGAGGCGGCACTCCGCTCGCAGTGGCGGAAGGGGCAACGGTCCTGGGGGTCGTCTGCTTAAAGGATATCGTCAAGGGCGGCATCAAGGAACGGTTTCGGGAACTTCGGAGGATGGGCATCAAGACCGTGATGATTACCGGGGACAATCCGCTTACGGCGGCGGCAATCGCAGCCGAAGCCGGAGTTGACGATTTCTTGGCGGAAGCGACACCGGAAGCCAAATTGAGACTCATCCGCGAGTATCAGGATAAGGGGATGCTCGTGGCGATGACCGGCGATGGGACTAATGATGCTCCGGCCCTAGCCCAGGCCGATGTCGGCGTCGCAATGAACACCGGCACCCAGGCGGCGAAAGAAGCCGGCAATATGGTGGATTTGGACAGCAACCCGACCAAGCTGATTGAGGTGGTGGAAATCGGCAAACAATTGCTGATGACCCGGGGCTCTCTGACAACCTTCAGCATCGCCAATGACGTGGCCAANNCGCTGTTTGCGGGAACCTATCCTGTACTCGACGTATTCAACGTCATGCGCCTGGCAACGCCACAGAGCGCCATCCTGAGTGCGGTTGTCTTTAACGCATTGATCATTGTTGCGTTGATTCCGCTGGCACTACGGGGCGTAAACTATCAACCGCTCGGCGCNNACGTCATTTTGCGGCGGAATTTGGTCATTTACGGCATTGGCGGCTTGGTAGCGCCGTTTTTGGGAATCAAACTAATCGATGTGATTTTGGTTTGGCTGCTGCTGGTGTAATTTTTAGGGAAAAGGAAGATGAAAACAATGCTAAAACAGCTTGGCGTAGCTATTCGATTGTTAATAGTCATGTCGGTTTTGACCGGCCTGCTATATCCTTTGACAGTCACCGGGCTGGCGCAGATATTGCTGCCATTCCAGGCTAACGGATCATTGGTGGTCAAGAACGGGAAGGTAATCGGTTCCCGTCTGATTGGACAGAATTTTTCCGGCCCGGAATATTTTCACGGTCGGCCTTCCGCGGCGGGAGAAAACGGTTATGATGGAAACAGTTCAGGAGGTTTAAACCTTGGTCCGACGAATAAACAATTGATCGGAGCTATCACAGAGCGGGTGAAAACCATTCGCGAACAAAATGGTTTAATTGTCGACGAACCGTTGCCTGCCGATCTGGTCACGACCTCGGGGAGCGGACTGGGCCCGGATATATCTCCGGTGGCGGCGCTGGTGCAAGCCCGTAGGGTGGCTGCAGTGCGCGGCTTGGATTTGAATGTCGTTCACCGTCTGATTGAAAAACAGATTACCCCCAAACAATTCGGGCTGTTGGGCGAAGCGCGCGTCAATGTTTTGGAACTTAATCTCGCCGTGGATGCTATAGGGAAATAAGATCATCAGACCGAGATAACAGGAGAATGCCATGCAGAATGTAATGGATTTGGAACAGCGGCCGGACCCGGACAGCATCTTGAAAAAGATCGACAAAGAAGCCCGGGGGAAACTTACCGTTTTTCTGGGGGCAACCGCCGGCGTGGGCAAAACCTACACGATGTTGGAGTCTGCGCATGAGCGGTTGCTGGAAGGGCTGGATGTCGTCATCGGTTGGGTGGATACTCATGGACGCAGGGAAACCGAACGGTTGGTCGACGGTCTGCCGAAGTTGCCGGTGAAGACGCTGGAATATCGCGGCAAAATTCTGCCCGAAATGGATATTGACGCTATTCTGACGCGCAAGCCGGAACTGGTTCTGGTCGACGAGCTCGCACACACCAATATTCCCGGCTCCAGAAATGTCCGCAGATTTCAGGATGTCGAGGAATTGCTGTCGGCGGGGATCAATGTCTATACGACGCTAAACATTCAGCATATCGAAAGCCTCAATGATGTTGTGGCCCAAGTGACGGGAGTTGTCGTTAGGGAAACCGTTCCGGATTACGTCATCGATCAGGCGGACAAGGTTCAACTGATCGACATTCCGTCGGAAGACCTGATCGAACGGTTGAAAGAAGGAAAAGTATATATTCCCGGGCAAGCGGAACAAGCCTTGCGGAAGTTTTTTCGCGCCGGCAACATCAACGCCCTCCGGGAACTTTCGCTACGGTATACGGCCAGCCGGGTCGATAAGGACCTGAGTGATTATATGCGGGAACACAAAATCGATGGCCCGTGGCCCGCCTCGGGGAGAGTCATGGTTTGTGTCAGCGGCAGCCCGTTTTCGGCTCAGTTGATTCGCGTAGCCAGCCGCCTGGCATCGGGGGTGAAGGCAGAATGCTTGGCGGTGCATATCGATGTGACGAAGCAGCAGGCCAGCGATGCCGAAAGAAATCGAATCGCCCAAAATATGCGGCTGGCCGAAGATCTGGGAGCCAAGACGTTGAGCGTCGAGGCCAGTGACTTAACAAAAAAAATTCTGGAATTGGCCCAGAGCCACAACGTTACCGCGATTGTCATCGGCAAGCCCCGGCGGGGGCGATTGTGGGAGTGCTTTCATGACTCGGTGGTTAACCGGCTGATTCGCAACAGCGGCAACCTCAATATATACGTCATTCAGACCGGGCATGAACCGGAATCGGCGAACGAGGCGAAAATTGTCACCGCACAGGGGAAAAACACGGAAGAAATTTTTCCTTACGTATACAGTTTGCTGATGGTGGCGGCAATCACTCTCGTCGGTTTTGTGATCCGGGACGAAATCGAACCAGGAAATATTGCGCTATTGTATCAATTGCCGGTTGTATTGAGCGCTTTCTGGTGGGGACGATGGTCGGCCTATTTTACGGGGGTATTCAGCGTTCTGGCCTTTGATTATTTATTTGTTCCGCCGTTTTATACATTTTCCGTGGATGATATGAGGTATTTGTGGAGCTTTTTTACCTTTCTGATTGTTGCCTTTGTCATCGGCGGTCGGACGGAACTTTTGCGGCGCGAAGCCGTTGCCGCCAAATTGCGTGAAAAAAATACGCAGGCGTTGTTCGAATTCAGTCGGGAAATCGCGGCGGTGATCGATTTGGACACGATTGTCCGTCAGCTTGCCAAGCGGGTGGCCGACGCCTTGGGCCGGCGCATCATGGTGATGTTGCCGGATGAGAAAGGCCGGTTGTCCGTATATGCTGATTTTAGGCCGGTTGAGGGTGATTGCCATACTTTACGGCAGCCGATAGCAGACAGCGCGGAAGCCGCTGTCGCCGCGTGGGCGTATGAGCATCGGCGGATTGCCGGACGGTCTACGGAAACGCTGTCGGGCGCAGACAATTTGTATATTCCCCTGGCCACCCGGGAGAGCGTGGTAGGTTTACTCGGGGTCAAAGTCGTGGAAAAACTGATTACACCTGAACAGCAGAAGCTGATGGAAGCCTGGGCTGCGCTGGCGGCAATCGCCATTGAACGGGTGAGGCTGACGGAAAAGGCGCGCGAAGCGACGTTGGTGTTGGAGTCGGATCGATTGAGAACCGCCCTCCTTAATTCGATTTCGCATGAGTTGCGAACTCCGTTGGCTTCCATCATGGGTTCCGCCTCGACCCTGCTGGAGTCGGATTCATTGTACTCTGCCGACGAGCGACACGAACTGCTGGAAAGTATTACAGATGGTTCCAAGCGGATGAATCTGATTTTGTCCAACCTGCTGGATACCGCCAGAATTGAAAGCGGTATGATGAAACTGAAATATGATTGGTGCGATATTGAAGATGTCATTGGAACCGCGCTCCAACATTTGAGCGAACAGGTCGAGAATCGGCGCCTTGAAATCAATATTCGGGAGGGGATCCCGCTCTTGCAGGGCGATTGCGTTTTGCTCGGACAGGTTGTTCTGAACTTGGTCGACAATGCTCTGAAATATTCACCGGCGGACAGTAGCATCGAAATTCAGGCGTCGGCTACGAACGAAGAACTTACGGTTTCGGTTGCCGACCATGGGATCGGCATTCCGGCGACGGATATGGAGAAAATTTTCGATAAGTTTTACCGGGTACAACATGGCGAGAGCAGCATTCCCGGAACCGGTCTGGGTTTGTCGATTTGCAAAAGCATTGTTGAGGCTCATGG
>DCTI01000140.1 GCA_002329525.1 Negativicutes bacterium UBA1444 | reverse complement strand
AGGTTTCCACAAAATAGCCTCAAAGATTGCTCGGGCTGCCGACGGAGTCATTACATCATAACTAACTCGCTCAACTTTCATCTCCGGGCGAGTAAAACAAGCGTAATCACCCCATACCTCCAAACACCAGTTATGCACCATCTTCTCTCCTTTCCTCTACAAAATAGCCTTCAGGATCAAACCGGACTTCATCACAATTTAATCCGGTAAGCGGCGAATAGTCCAAACCGGATACCAAGGCATAGATGCGCGGATAAATTTCTTCTACTTTCCCTTGCTGCAGCATATTTATAAAATCATTGTCATAGATATTGACAGTATATCGCTGAAGTTTTCGCATCAAAATTCGGTTTGGGCCAATGGTCTTCAATAAGTCAATCAACTTGTCCCCTTCACCATATCGAACCAAAACCGATCTTTGCGTATCATCATCAATAATCCGAAATCTTTCCGCCGCCGTGCGAAAATAGAATTCACAGTCCCTACTTGTCAACAAACCCGATATTTGTTTCAAATCCAATGAATTGGCCTTCCAATAAAGTTCGGAAAAGAATTTTTCAAAAACATGAAAAGCTAGCGGATCTTCTTTGATCACCGGAAACAAACTGCGTGTAGTATCGGCGGCTTTACGCAACAGACCGATCCGAGGATGCCTGGGCGGATTGAATACAATCACCGTGCCCGGCTCGCTCATTTTTCCTTCGCGGTTGCACCGTCCCGCGGCCTGGGCGATGGAATCAAGTCCCGCCAGAGCACGGTACACTACGGGAAAATCGATGTCCACTCCCGCTTCGACTAACTGCGTGCTAATAACCCGTATAGGCTTCTTCTGGTCAGACTGTTGATTTTGTTTCAATTTTTCTTTGATTTTCGTGATGACTTCACTGCGATGCTGACCGCACATCAGGGCCGACAAGTGAATGGTTCCTTCAGGCATTAATTCAAAAAGTTCCCGGCAACTCTTACGCTCCGAAACAATGCACAACANNACACTTGCTCATGCTCGCAAAGTTTTCGGGCGATTTCATTCCAATCTGAAACCATACAGACTGTTTCAGGCATTTGAACTCGAACCCGTTTGAGTGAATCATAGAGTTGCGCCACTTCATCCTTATCGCCCATGATTTCCCTGATATCATTTATTCCTTTGAAATGATACCCTGAAAACTTTTTTTCTCCCAAGGCAGGCTGGGTGGCGGTAGAAATGACAAAAGTGGTTTGATAATGCGCCACAAGCAAGCGCATGACTTCGAGAATCGGCTCCAGATAATCTACCGGAAGCATCTGTGCTTCATCCAAAACGACCACCGATCTTGCGATATTGTGAAGTTTTCGGCATCGGCCGGATTTAGCGGAAAACAGCGATTCAAAAAACTGAACGGATGTTGTCACAATCAGCGGCGCATCCCAATTTTCAGCAGCTAAGCGGGATTTCGGCGTGGCATCATCTTCTTCCAAACTGCTGTGCTGTTCGACAACTTGGTCATCTCCAACAACCGAGCGAAACACATCAGCATTTTGTTCAATAATGCTGGTGTACGGAATCACATAGATAATTCGATCCAACTTGTGCTTAATCGCATGTTGTATGCCAAAGGCCAAGCTTGATAAGGTTTTCCCCCCTCCTGTAGGAACAGACAGCGAAAATATCCCCTGAGGCGCATCCGCCGCTTCAATGCATCTTGCCCTGACTTTACGACGAACCGCGTTCACTTCAGTGTTTTCCGACTGCGCATCCATCCGATTAAAAAACTGAGTGCACTTTTCCCACAATGATTGCATCGAGAGATAGTCGCCCCTTTGGTTAAACTGCGAAACATTCATAAATTCTTCAGTATCTAAAAAGTCAGCATCCACCAAACAAGAATACAACATTCGAATCCATAATGAGCAATCCATGCCGTCAGCAAATTTCCAAGGAGGAGACGCCATTTTCAGGTTTCTGAGATTTTTTTCAATGCCCGATTCAATTTCTTCCATTTCTGCTAATGTAATTTGAGAAGATTGAAACTGTAACGAAGATTGCCCTGCGCCTTCAGCATTTGACCAGTCAGGAAGTCCCGCATGATGTCCAGCAATTTCGTATTCCAATAATCTGCCGATTCCTTTACCAAAAACGCTTTCAACTAGCCGCGCTCCATGAACGGCATGCGGTATTTTTCCAAATTTTCCTTCTAAATGAGCCTCCTCATCGAATCCACTTTTCCTTTTTATGTATTGTTGCCAACTAACACGACTTTTGCCGGCATCATGAGCAAGCCCCAAGGCTTTCCCCCATTCCGCCGATTTGAACTTAGCAGAAAATGTGCCTGCATAATTTGCTACGCCGGACAAATGATCGGCAAGTGGATGAACGGACCAAGTTCCGTCTTCATTTTGCCGGACATGAGCTATAAGAGATTCTTTCATTTATGAATCCGCCCCTTTCCTGCCGTGCCATCCGCTCACTTGCTTCCGGCATCGAGGCATCGCCCACATTCACGCTTTTTCTATTGGGTTCCATCAATATTATTATTTTCTTCCCGTTCGTTCTTCCATCTCCTGCCAACAATAGGATAATGTTTCGTTTCGCAGGGATAATGCTTTGCTCCGGTTCCCGTAAATAAAATCCTTTGCCCCCCGCCCGCAGCCTGAACCAAAGGCATTCTGCAGCGTCATGACTCCCATGCTGCCACCCGTCTTCCGGGCTTTCTGCGACCATCTTACTCCCCGCCGCTGACGCATGCCTGCAGCAAGATTCGTTCTCCCGAAAGAAACTTATCAGTATGGGATATCAAGCTTGACGAAATCATATTCCGAACAACTGAACCTAGCTTGAACAACTCGGCATCCGATGTTGCGTTGGCATGTTTGCGTGTTTACTCTCTTTGAAGCTGATGGCTTGCACAACACTGGTCACTGTAGCAGATCTCAATGCGTCTTATCCCCCAACAAGGGAATCAATATCGGATTTCTTTAAACGCCAACCATCTCCAATTTTTGTTGCTTTAATCTTATTTTCATCAATCATCTTCAACAGAGTTTCCGGGCTTGTTTGAAGGTATTCGGCAGCTTGAGGAACCGTCATTATCTCCGGGAATATTTTTCCCGATTTCATCGGTTGATTTTCGGCTTTGTTTGTTGGAGGCGGGTACATCGCTATTTGTAAATCATCGGGCGCAACGCGCAAATCGGTATCGTTTTCTACAACAACAGAAAAACGAGTTCCTTCAGGCAAATCTTGATTTTTCCCTCGTACGAATCCAGCAAGAACACTGACAACCAAGAATGCCGGAACAACCCAACCACCTTCTCCTCCGCCACTTTTTGACATTTCAAATCTTACTGGCACGGTAATCCCATTTGCTGTCGGCAAACTTTTTGTGGCAATAGTTATTCGCCCTCCCCTGCCAAACGCTCCCGCCCTGGAAACATCCGATACTACTGCGTCTCCCACAGTCCCCTGAGGAATAACTTTAACATTATTTATGACTAAATCTTGAATGGTTTTAAATTTCACCCGTTCTCCCTTGTAATTCTTACCAGAATTCAGGGAGGTAAGGAGTTCACAACTGATCGCCGTTCCTTGTGGGATGTATGCGTTTCCCAATATTTTTGAGCTCGAAAATGGTACGTATGGCTTATATTCCTCTGCAAAAGCCACAAACGAGGTCTCAAGAAAAAGAATTANNCCTTTTCATGATAATTCACCCCCACTCCATTATCGTCACTTTTTTCGTTTGCGAACGCTTTTTGAAAAATTTTCCTATGGCAAGAATTTTGCCCTTAATTTAATTCGTTCCCTTCCATGGTAAGTTACTTGTATAAGTTCTATAGGATAGTTCGGGGAAAAGTATTTACCCCCGGGGGTAAGGATATTGCCCCCGAGGGTAAAAAGTTTTCCCCCGCCGGCAAAGATTTTACCCCAGAGGTGCTTCCTATTTTTTTAGCCATCATCCCGGCGCGTCGTACATCCCTGCCATCCGCCGGGCCGCCGCCGTTACCGTCTGCCGCACTTCCGGCGGTTCCAGCACTTCGACGTCGGCGCCGTAGCCGAGGATCCAGCGGGTGATCTCGCGAGTACCTTGGACCGTGACTTCGAACAGCAGTTCCCCGTCCGGCAGTTCCTCCAGCCGCTGCGAATCATGGAAATGGGCTTCCCTCACCCAGCGGGCCGCCGCCGGGGCAAACCGCAGCCGGACCTTCACCGGCTCGCCCTGCTCGATGAACCAGCTGCCGGCAAAGAACGCATCCGGTGAAAAGTTCCGAGGCAGTTCGAAAGTGGTCGGCAGCAGGGAGGCTTCTCCCAGGCGGTCCAGACGGAAGATCATGACCTTCGAGCGAAGGTGGCAGTAGGCAACCAGGTACCAGGCGTTACCGCGAAAGCTGATGACATAAGGATCCAGCACCCGTTCCGTCCACTCTTCCCGGCTTTTCGTGTAATAACGGGCTTGCAGCTGGCGTCGTTCCCGCACCGCCCGCTCCACGCAGCCGAAGATATCCCGACAGACTTCCGCCGGCTGGTTCACCAGGCGGACATCGACGGCCCGCCGGCCTTCCTCCACTTTCTTCTGCCGTTCCTGCGGCAGGCAGGCTATGATCTTTTCCTGCGCCTGGCGCAGACTGGTCCGCAGCGGCGTATTCGGTTTGCCGAGGCCCTGGATCACCTGGACGAGCGCAGTGGCTTCCTCCAGGGAAAAGGTCAGTGGCTGCAGGAACACCTTCTCGGTGAACCGGTAACTGTGGGTCTGCGGATCGAAGAAAACCTTCAGTTCGCCTTCCGCCAGCGCCTCGATGTCCCGGTACACGGTCCGGGAGCAAACGCCGCACTCGTCGACGATGTGTTGTAATGTCGCGCCCTGCCGACGGTCGATCAGCGACATGATCTTCACCAGCCGGATGAGTTTGGCCGAGTTCGTCAACAGCATCCCCTCCCCCAGATTACTTCCACCTTTTCCTTAGCTTTCCTGCCCAAATCAGGATTTTTTTGTGTTGCGGCGCTGGTAGTTGTGGTAGGACATTTTTTTACGCAAGTTCGCATCGTAGTCTTTGGCATCGATTTTCGCCAGGGCTTCGTGCAGATGCCGCAGTTCCAGCGCGACTTCCGGCCGCATTTCCGGTGCCAGACATTCCATCGCGTCGAGGGTGTGGTACCGGTCTTTCAAGGCAGACGACGCGGCGTCGAAATCCCCGGCGTCGGCCAGCCGGATCGCTTCTTCACGGGCCTCGGCGGTACGGTTCAGTTCCACCTGCACCATGACCGTCTGCTCCTCCGGTTGTTCCAGCAACTCCCGGTCCCGGGTTGCTGCCGCGCTCAGGTCGAGACCGTAGGATACATATTCCAGTTTTTCTCCTGCATCGTCGTAAGCGATAGCGACCGTACCGAGGGACAGCGCGCCTTCGGCGGACGGCGTGACCGCCAGCTCCAGAAGGATGATCTTGCGGTCGGCGCCGAACAGGTCCGGCAGGGCGATCTCGACCACCCGGTCGCCGCTGGGCGGATAGTTCCAGACTTTCGTCACGGTCACCGCGTCGGCGCAACGGAAACTGACCTTCACGTTCTGCGCCACCACCGCCAGGAGCGCCTGCAGTTCCTGGGCGAAGATCTGCGGGATGTGGTCGGTGGAGTCGATGAAGTAATAGTTGCCGCCGCTTTGCTCGGCCATCTTCGTAAGCAGGTCCTCGTCGAAATCGTCGCCGACGCCCAGGGTCGTGACCGTGACACCGGCTTTTTTCATGCCGGCGACCTTACCGCACAGTCGCTTCGGTTCGATGATGCCCCGGTTCGCCAGTCCGTCGGTCAGCAGCAGCACCCGGTTCACCCGATCCGGGGCGGCATATTTCTCGACCTCGCGGTAGCCAGCGACCAGACCGCCGCTGAGATTGGTCATGCCGCCGGGAAAGATCTGGCTGACGAATCCTTTGAACTCGTCCTTGAATTTGACGTGTTGGGCCGGATACAGCACCTGCACCTCGTCGTCGTAGACGGTCAGCGAGGCGGTGTCCTGCGGGGCGAAGTGGTTGATGGCGTACTGGACGGCCTGTTTGGTGTACTCGATTTTTTCGCCGCTCATCGAGCCGCTGCGGTCGATGACGAAGCCGAGGTTAAGCGATTGGCGGCTCTTGCCCGCCTCCGGTTGCTTCGCTTCCAGATCGATCATCAAGTATACTGGTTGGGTTATTCCCGGGACGAGATATTTCCTATTGAGTTTCGCGCTCAGGCTCAGAGATGCCATGTTGGAACGCCTCCTCTTTCTTTTTTTTGATGCCAGCATAACAAAATCGACTGACATATGCCTGTCAGTCGATTCAGATTCACTCGGATATTTTCACTTTTGGGCCGGATAGGCTAAAATTTTAAGGGTTGGTTGAATTCAGCAAAATTCGGCACAGTACGGCGTCTTCGAAATGATGCGCCGGGTCTAGGTCGGTAATTCGCTGAAGTTGATCCAGACGAAACATCAGCGTATTGCGGTGGACATGAAGCATGTCGGCGGCATTACTTAAGTTCAGGTTGGCTTCGAGCAAGGTGGCCAACGTTTTGCGGCCGTCTTTTTTCTTGTCTAAAAAATCCCGGAATTTTTGGGCCAGGGGGGCCAGTGCCGTGTTGGTGGCCGGGCTGGCCGTCTCGGTCAATAGATAATCGAACAGTAACCGCCGTTCATAAATGGACTGCAGCGGGGAATGGGTCTGACAATGTGTCAAACAGTAGCAGGCCTGGCGATACGAAACGCTATAGTCGCCGAGTGAAGCAGAAATACTGCCGATCCCACAGCAGGCGATTTCGGGACTGAGCACACGCAATCCGGACAGCAATGTCCTTCCCCATTCGGTTGCCTGTTCCGGCTGCCACGCCGGGCCAAATGCCTTCAGCACGATCAATCGTTCATCCCAGATTACGGCAATATCCTGGTTCTGCACGAGACCTTCCTGCTCAATATGTTTCAGGATTGCTTCGGTCGAGCGCTCCAGCACCAGCTCCGAAGTTCCGTAGCCAGACACGGCCATTTGTATGAACGGGGCCATGTCGGTCACGGCAACGGCCCGCGGCACGGTCAGATTGATGTTGATGGCTTTTGCCAGACGTTTGACTTTGGGCAAGGCGCTGAGCAGATCCGTTTGCAGCATGGTTTCGACAAATTGTTCACGCAGCTTGTATCGCGAGCGGGTGGCTTCCTGCAGTAATTCGCGTTCCAGAATCAGTTCGGTGATGGTTTTGACCAGGCGACCCGTATCCCGCACCTCGTCCGGTACGCCAAAAACCCCGATCACGCCGACCACCTGTTCATCCAGCACGATCGGCAGATTGACCCCTTCCAATGCGCCCGGATACCGTTGGAGTTGCTCGGGATATATTTCGATGACCATGCCAGTTTCAATGACGTCTTTGGCGCCTTTGTGAAAAGTATGCAGACGATGCGGATGGCCTGTGGCGATGATCATTCCTTCGCGATTCATGATATTGACATTCCGATGAACCAGGGACATCGTCGAATCCACGATGCGTTGTGCCAAGTCTTCATTGACCAGCATAATATTCCGCCTCCACCGGTGATGCTTCGAAATGCATCACACGTTATCGCCTACTATGCAGCATATTGCACAAAAAAGCGGATCAATTGAGTAAATAATTCTCAGGATACGTCAATTGCAGTATCCCGAATCAACTACTATTATAAAGGAAGGCAGACAATATTTCAAAGTATTGTGAATTTGCGGCATCGTTCTTTTTTATCGGCAAATTATACAATACGGTATCATTCATTGATTTGAGGAGGGAGAAATGTGACAACAGAAACCAGAAACCGAATCAACCCCGCACCGAAAGGATGGGCGATTTTGGCGGCGCTGGGGCCGGGAATCGTGTGGGCCGGCATGGCGATCGGCGGCGGTGAGCTGGCCTTGAACCCCCGCGTGGGGGCAGTCTGGGGGATTTCGACCTTATGGATGCCGGTTGTGGCAATTTTTCTAAAATGGTTTATGACGGTCGAATTGGGTAGGTGGTCATTATACACCGGGACATCAATCCGGGAAGGTTTTACTTTGCTTCCCGGCCCCAAAAAATGGCTGAATTGGGCGATACTGCTGGCCGGGCTTTACCTCGGCGCCATTCATATCGGCGGACTGGTAGCCATGATCGGCATTATTGCTAATAATATTGTTCCGGCACTGTCGCCCTATGTTTGGTCGCTGGTGATCATGATCTCCTTCGTGGCGATGAGCTGGGCCGGCAAATATTCGATCATTGAAAAAACCATGATGGTTGTGGTCGGAATATTGACAGTAACCACGTTTCTCGTATTTGTGAAACTGTGGCCGGGCCTTGGTTACATCTTGCAAGGCTTTACCTTTCAGATCCCCAGCGTGACTCCGGATTGGGCGGTGCAAAATTTTAAAATCAGTCCGAACCCGCTGGTGGAAATTATTCCGGCAATGGCTTTCGCCGGAGCGGGAGCGATTAACGGGCTCTGGTATTCAGATTGGATATTGTCCAAAGGATACGGCACATCCGGCGGATACGAACTGGGCAGCAGCGACATGTCGACCCTGGACCGGCTGAAGAACGCGACTCACGAAGATATGGCCGGGCTGAAGGATTGGTTTAAAGTGATGCTCCACGATTCTTGGTGGGGCGCCAACATGCTGACTATTTTGGTGACCGCGATTTTTGTCATCAACGCCTGTGTTGTGCTGAATCCGTTGAAACTGGCGCCGGGCGGCGTGGCGTTTGTGTTAACGCTTTCGAAGACGTTCACGAAAGTTCTGGGCGAATGGGCCATGACTCTGTATTTAGTGGGTGCGTTTGCAGTGGTCTATTCCACGATGGCCACGTTATATGACGGCTATGCCCGTTTGATCGACAACTCGATCAAGATTTGCCTGCCGAATTTCAAGGGTTATCATGCCCTGTCCAACGTCTGGCGCTACCGGATCTGGTTTTTGTATGGAACCATCGGCAACTTTGCGCTGGTCTTCATGTTCCAGGCTGTGCCGATCAAATTCCTGCAAGCGGCCGCCTGGGTGGAAGGCGCGATCCTATTGCCGTTTGTGGCTTTTTCAATCGCCTATTTGACTTACAAAGTGCTGCCGGGACTATATCCGGAGGAGCTACGCGATCAGGTGCGGCCGAATCCCATCTTCACTTGGGGCACTATCGCAGCCGGCGTGTTTTATGCGGTATTTCTGATTTATTCGATCATGTAGGAGAAGGTAAACAGGAGGTTTTCTTATGAAAGTCACCGTGGTGATGGACAATACCGTGCCTACCGGCGCCAAGCATCATTTTCTGGGCGAGCATGGGCTGTCGCTGTTGATTGAGACGGGCGAGAAACGGATCTTGATGGATGCCGGCCAATCCGTCGCAATTATTAACAACCTCAGTTTACTGGACGTGTCGCCCCGCAGCCTCGATATGGCTATTCTCAGTCACGGGCACTACGATCATGCCGGCGGATTTTTCCACGTTTTGCAACATGCACAAAAAAAGTTGCCGCTATATGCCCATCGGGACATTTTCACCGAACGCTACTCGGCAGCTGGCGGCACCCGCAAGTATATCGGAATTCCTTATGTGAAAGATCAATTGACAACCCTGGGAGTCGAGTGGCGTCTGATCACCGAACCCACGCAGTTGACGCCCAATCTATGGCTCAGCGGTTCGGTGCCGCGGGTTACGGAATATGAACACGGCGATGCCAAATTAGTACTCGAATGCGATGGCTGTGATTGCCAGGACACCATTGCCGACGACATGTCGCTCTATCATGTCGTAGGAAAGGATATGGTGGTCATCGGCGGTTGCACCCATTCCGGATTGGTCAACACGGTTCGGCACGGTTTTTCCGTCACCGGCGCCACCCGGCTGGCCGGATGGGTCGGCGGCACACATCTGGGCCCAGTCAGCGAAGAACAGCAACAAGAAACGATCCAGGCCCTGGCCGACTGGCAGCCGGATTTCGTCGCGGCCAATCATTGTACGGGGTTTGCGATGATGTCCGCATTGCGCGAAAAGTTCAAAGCCAAGTTTATTCCGGCATTCATCGGCACCGTGATGGAATGGTGACTCAGCCCCGCTTCCCGTACCAGCGCATAACCCGTTTGGCAATACCGGCCTGGCACGCTTCGGCCTGGCGGATGATTTCGGCGCAGGCATTGGCGTCGCTGGCGGCGTCGTGATGATCGAGTGGGATCTGCAGATGTCCGGCGACCGTACTGAGCTGATGGTTCGGCAGGTGCGGCCAGAGTCGCCGGGCCACGATGACGGAGTCGATCGTCCCGCCGTGCCAGTATTCGATCCGGTAGCGCTTGATCAGGGCAAAAAACACGTTGATGTCGAAACTCACGTTGTGTGCGGCGATCACCCGCTCCGCCAGATAGGGCCGGATCTCCGGCCACAGTTGCCGGAAGTCGGGAGCGTCCGCCACGTCCCGCCAGGTGATGCCGTGAATATAGGTAAAATCGAACCGTTCGGTCGGCGGGCAAATCAGCCAGTCCCGCCGTTCGACGATCACGCCGTTCTGCACGACCGCCAGCCCGAGTTGGCAGGCGCTGTCCATGGCGGGGTTGGCGGTCTCAAAATCGATGGCGGTAAAATCCGGGCATAGCGAAGCCTCCCTGTCCGAACTGTCAAGTTCCGGCAGGGAGGCGTTGTTATTAAAAAAATCTTGCATACGGATCACCTGTCTTTTCCGGCGGATTTATCGTTGGCTATTGTTCTTCGCCGGCTGTGGGCGGATTTCCTGCCGCCCCTATAGCGCCACTTTCAGGCCGAGGTCGGCGATCATCTGGTGATCCAGGTTCGTGTCACGGCCGCTCGTGGTTAGATAACCGCCAACCAGCATTCCGTTGGCGCCGCTGAAAAGGGCCATGGATTGCAGATCCCGCAGGTTTTTCTCGCGACCGCCGGCGGTGCGGATGACGGCCCGGGGCAAAATGAACCGGAAGATTGCCATCGTCTTGAGGATTTCGAGCGGCGGCAGCGGGGGCTGATGTTCGAGCCGGGTTCCCGGCACGGGATTCAAGATATTGATTGGCACGCAGCCGATCCCCATGGCCCGCAGTTCGAACGCCATGTCGATGCGTTGGTTTAGGCTTTCACCCATTCCTATGATACCGCCGCAACAAACTGCGAGGCCCGCGTCCTGCGCCACGCGGATGGTGCGGGTGCGGTCCTCGTAGGTATGGGTGCGGCAGATGGAGGCGTAATAATCGCGGCTGGTTTCGACGTTATGGTGATAACGTTCCACGCCGACTTCTTTCAGGCGCCGGGCCTGCTCCGCCGTCAGGGAACCCAGCGACGCGCAAAGTTTCAGGTGTGTTTGCTGCAGAATTCGACGGTAGGTGTCAATGATCCGGTCGAAATTCTCCGCTTCTTGGGCGGCATCCATGCCCCGGCCGCTGAGGACGAGGGAGAAATGACTGACACCGGCGGCTTCGGCCGCTTTCGCGTGCCGCAGTATTTCATCGGACTCCAGTAGCGGATAAACGGCCACTCCGGTCTGGTGGTGCACCGACTGGGCGCAATAGGAACAGTCTTCGCTACAGTGCCCGGAGCGTCCGTTGAGGATGGCGCACAGATGAACCTGTTCGCCCTGGAATTGTTGGCGGATGGAGTTGGCAGCCGCGAACAGGTGCGGCAGGTCGGCATTGGCCACGTCTGCGAGTTCACGAGCTTCCGCTGGCAGAATTTCGCCGCCGGCCAATATTTTTTGCGTCAGTTCATCAATCCGTTTATGCATGTTCGTGCTGTTCCTCCAGCAATCCGGCACGGTCGATCGCCGCCCGCAGCACGGGCGTCAGCCACGCCGCCAGCACGATTTTGACCAGATCAAACGCGATAAAGGGATAGACGGCAATCGCCAGAGCCTGCTGCACAGTCATCGGTTTCTGCAGGAAAAAGGCAAAGCTGGCCATGAATCCCGCCAGACCTACCGCGTAGGCGACAGCCATACCGACCACCATCGCCAGGCCGATGCGTAACCGGGAACTCGTCCGCTTTTCCGTCAACGCCCCCACGATCCAGGCGCAAATGGTGAACCCCGGCAAATAGCCGCCGGTGGGTCCGAGCAATACCATCGGGCCGGCTTTGCCGCCGGCGAATACCGGCAGGCCGAATGTCCCGAGCATGATCCAGATCACGACGCTGAGCGCACCCATCTTCGGGCCGAGCACAGCGCCGGTCAGTACGATGAAGAACACCTGCAAGGTTATCGGTACCGGGCCGATCGGGAAAATCAGGATGGAGCTGATACAGATCAACGCCGCGAACAGCGACACCAACATTTTTCGGCGCAATGACACGAACAGAACCCCCTTGTAAACCATTTGCGAACCCTGTTGTTCACAACAAGGATTATAACTTGCCGTTGCCGATTTGTAAATATGTTTTTATTTTTAAGTTTACATTGTCTTCAAATAAAAACGGACTCCATTTCAAAGATTCACTGGCGGCTTTCGCCGCCTGTGCATCTTTTTCTTTTCGCCCGTTGGACCTATACTGGCGCGAGTCGCGGTGACCGCCGGCGAATTTTCTTAAACGCGGAACATATGAACCGAATGGGATAGTTCCTCCGCCAGCTTGGCCAGAGCTTCACTGGCAGACGCTATTTCCTGGGTTGTGGCGGATTGTTCCTGGGTTGCCGCCGCCACGTTCTGAGCCTGGCCGGCAGCTTCCTTGCTCAACTTGTCAATATCCTGCATCGAACTCACGATCTGTTCGGATCCTTTGGCCATTTCTTCCATGACGGTGGATATTTCCCGCATCTGTTCGGAAATTTCCTGGATCGCGGCAAAAATATCGGCAAAGGACTTGCCGGCCGCGCCGACTGCCGCCGCACCGTGTTTTACTTCCTGGGTACCGGCGTTCATCGCCTGCACCGCCTGATCCGTCTCCCCCTGAATATCCGCGATCATCCGGGCGATCTGTTTGGCGGCTTCCCCGGATTGTTCCGCCAGCTTGCGGACTTCATCGGCCACCACGGCGAACCCTCTGCCCTGCTCGCCGGCCCGGGCCGCTTCG
>DCTI01000258.1 GCA_002329525.1 Negativicutes bacterium UBA1444 | reverse complement strand
GGCCACCCGGCGGGTGAGAAGCGTGTCTTCCGCCAGGAATACTTCCGCCATGCCGCCGCCGCCGATCCGTTCCAAAAGCTGGTATCGATGGTCCAGCAAGCCTTCGGGGCTCATCGAACCCCTCCTTTTTCAGTCCGTTTCCGTAACTGTCCGCAGGCGGCATCAATGTCCGCGCCCATTTCTTTTCGGACAGTCACCGTGATTCTTCGTACTTTCAGCATATCTTCGAACCGCTCGATTCGATCGGGGGTAGAACGCTGCAAACCGCTTTCCGGAACCGGATTCAGCGGGATCAAATTGACCGCCGCCAATTTTCCGCGCAATAAGGTTGCCAATTCCTTCGCCTGCTCCGGGCTGTCNNGGCGTATTCATTGGCTGCCGCCATTAATTCCGGAACCGAATATTTCCGGCTGATTGGCATGATCCGGGAACGAATTTCATCATTGGGCGCATGAAGCGAAATGGATAATGTCACCGGCAGGCACTGCTCCTGCAGCTTCCGGATTCCCGGTACAACACCGCAGGTGGACACCGTAAACGACCGATAACCCATATCCAAAACATACGGTTCATGACACAACCGCATGAAGCGAAGCACTTCGTCCAAATTCATCAACGGCTCGCCGCCACCCATGATCACCACGGATGTGACCCGTTGCCCCTCGCCCAGCAATCGTTGGAAATGTTGCACCTGGGCCAGAATCTCGCCGCCGCTCAGGTTGCGCTGCAGTCCGGACAATGTGGAAGCACAAAATTTGCAGCCCATTGCACAGCCAACCTGCGTGGACACACAGACACTGTTGCCATAGGGCTGACGCATCAGAACCGTTTCTACGGCGGCCCCATCGGGAAACCGCAACAGAACTTTGGACGTTTTCCCGTCCGCGGAATGGCGGGCACTCACTTCTTCGGGAATATCGACGCCGAACCCTCCTTGCAGGAGCGCCCGCAAATCTTTCGGCAAATTGGTCATTTGCGAAAAATCCTGAACACCGCGCTTGTAAATCCATTCCGCCACCTGGGCGGCACGAAACTTGGCGATCCCCAGTTTCGCAAACTCATGGGCGATTTCGTCGACAAATAGTCCGTATAGATTCATCTTCATGTTATATTGCAACACCTTCCGCTTTTCGCGTCATTCGGGCAATGAAAAAACCATCCGTTCCGTCTCGCTGGGGCCAAAGGGTAACCAGGTTTTCCGGCCGTGGCCGGGGAAGATAGCTGCCGGCATGATCCAGCATAAATTCGGGATGCTCCGTCAGGAATTGTTGAACCACCGCAGAATTTTCGGCTTCTTCCAGCGTGCAGGTGCTATACACCAAAACGCCACCGCGCTTTACGCATTGGGCGGCACTGGCCAAAATTTTCAGCTGTAGTGGGGGCAATTCTGCCAAGGAGGCTTCCTTGCGCCAGCGAGCATCCGGTCGGCGTCGCAGAACGCCCAGCCCGGAGCATGGTGCATCGACCAAAACCCGGTCGGCCTGTCCGGAAAAGTCTTGGTGCAGTTCAGTGGCGTCCAACTGCCTGGCCTCAATGATGTTTAATCCCAAACGCCGCTGGTTCTCTTGAATCAGGGCGATTTTGTGGGGGTGAACATCCAGCGCCAGCACACGTCCCCTGTTTTGCATCAAGGCGGCCAAATGTGTGGTTTTACCGCCGGGAGCAGCGCAGGCGTCAATGACGAATTCACCCGGGCGGGGTGCCACGACATGCCCCACCAGCATCGAACTTTCATCCTGGGCTTGGCATAAACCCTCCCGTAAAAACTGCAACGGATCGTCACCCAGGCGACTGCAGACAATTCCTTCGGGTGCCCAAGCGGAAGCTTCGGCAACCGTTCCGGAATCCGTCAGCTTTTGCAACAGTTCTTCCCGGGTAGTCCGCAGCGTGTTTGTACGCAATGAAAGCGGTGGGCTCGTGTTGTCGAAACGACATAAGGCCAACGTCTCCTCCGTTCCCAATACTGCCAGCCAACGCCGGACCAGCCATTCCGGANNGAAATGTGGCGGACCGGATCTTTGGCCAGACTGGGATAACGAACCCGGTCCGGTTCCCGCAACGCCGATCGCAATACGGCATTGACAAAGCCGCTGGCGCCGGGATGGGCAAAAGTTTTTGCCAGGTTGACCGACTCGTTGACAGCGGCAGAATCAGGAACCCGATCCAAAAAATACAGCTGATAAATCCCCAGTCGTAAAATATTGACTACCAAATCATCGGTTTGCACCAACGGTTTTTTTATATAATGACCCAAAATCCAGTCCAGCGTCGCAACCGCCTTCACCGTCCCATAAACCAGTTCCGTGGCGAAACGACGGTCCAGCGGCGATAAAGCGGATTCATTCAGGCGTCGGGACAAGGAGATATTTGCATATGCGCCATCCCGGAGGACGTCCTGCAATACTCCCAGAGCCAACGAACGTGATGTATGACCGAGTTTGGCTTTCATGAAGTCTTCACTTCCCGGGCAGCCACCATGTCTTGCAATAAAGCGTCAACCTGTTCGATGTCGATCCGGGTATTGAAGCACGGGCCGAAGGGCCGCTGGTTCAGGACCCCGATGACCGGCAACGGAAAGGCGTCCTGAATCCCGCTGGTCAGGTCGCGTTCGCAGGCAATGGCTAAGACTGCCTGGGGCCGAAGATTCTTCAGCACATTTCGGGCCAAGGTGCCGCCGGTAACCACTGCCAAATTCACTCCGTATTTCTCCGTCAGATTGAGTAAATCGTTCACCGGGCATTGGCCACAACGCTTGCAGTTATAAACATTGCGGGTGATTTTGTGAGGGCAGGTATCTTTTTGAATGCAATGCGGGCTCAGGATCAGCAGCCGTTCCGGTTTGACCTTCACCAGCTTTTGCCGTACCAGATGGTTGCTGACTTCGATAAAGGAACGTTCCACCGTTTCCTTTTCAATATCCAGAAGTTTACCGATCCGGATGGCCATGGGAAAAAACAGGTTGATGACGGACCAGGCCTGGCCCAGAAAGAAGCGTGGCGTGTGAAACCCCAAAATGGCGAACACAATGCCGGCGATTCCCCCCAGGGCGATCAAAGCGACGAGCCCGATCAACAAACCGAGGATGGCCGGCAAATAGCGGCTGATATCGGCCAGTCCAGGCACGCTGACGGCCCATAGTCCAATCGTGGACAGTACGGCCAACATCAGGCTGGCCAGAATCAGTGCCAAAAACAATCTCTTTTTGGGTCGCGCGGAAATTTCCAGATGCATTTTGTTCTCCTATTGCAGAATGGCGCCGGGTGTCAGACAGTAGCCGCAGGCGCAGTCGCGCGCGCCCATGCGACGTTTGCATTCCGGTTGCACTTCCAGCAGCTCGAGCAGGTCCTGACCGGTTTCCACCACGAGCCCCGTGGTTGTCACGGCCTGAATGCGCCCCGGGGTCAATGGTCCGTCGGCCGGAATCACTTTCGTCCGCCAAATTTTCAATACCAAATTGTCGCAAATACAATAAGCCCCCGGCCAAGGATTGAGGCCGCGCACCAGGTTGTGAATCTGTTGCGCCGATTTCTGCCAGTCAATCCGTTCCAGTGCCCGATCCAACATGGGTGCGTAACTGGCTTGCGCGGAATCCTGCGGAACCGGCTGCAAAATGCCGGCAAACGCCGCAGCCAGGGTACGGACAATCAGCTGGGCACCCAATTCGCTGAGAATGTCGTGGAGTTGTCCCGTCGTCATGTCCGGCGTAATCTCCACGGATTCCGTCAGCAAAATATCACCGGTATCCATGCCGCGATCCATTTGCATCGTCGTCACGCCTGTACGGGTTTCCCCATTGATCAGGACACGGTGAATTGGCGCCGCACCACGATATTGGGGCAGCAAAGAAGCATGAACATTGATGCAGCCAAATCGAGGCGCCTGTAGAATCGACTCCGGCAGGATATGTCCAAAGGCGACCACTACTGCCACATCCGGCGCCCATTCGCGCAGTTGCGACAAAAAGGCGGGATCTTTCACCCGCTCTACTGTGACTACCGGCAAGCCAAGCGCCAGAGCAGCTTCCTTTACCGGCGATGGCGCAAGCTTGTGCCCCCGTCCTTTGGGGCGGTCCGGCTGACTGACCACGCCGCAGACCTCATAGCCTGCAGCGACGATGGCCTGCAGGCACGGCACCGCAAAATCCGGCGTCCCCAT
>DCTI01000051.1:12050-12170 GCA_002329525.1 Negativicutes bacterium UBA1444 | reverse complement strand
CAACACCGGCGGCCAGTCCTCCAAATCCACGCCGACCGCGGCCATCGCGAAATTCGCCGCCAGCGGCAAACGCACCAAGAAAAAAGACCTCGGCATGATCGCCATGAGCTACGGCTACGT
>DCTI01000051.1:8798-11935 GCA_002329525.1 Negativicutes bacterium UBA1444 | reverse complement strand
GAAGAGAAGAAAGCGGTCGAAGCCGGCTACTGGGGAATGTATCGCTACAATCCCGCTTTGCTGGCCCAGGGCAAGAGCCCGTTCAGCTTGGACTCCAAGGAGCCGACGGCCAGCTTCAGGGACTTCCTGATGGGCGAAGTCCGGTACTCGTCCCTGACGAAACAGTTCCCCGAGCAGGCGGACGCCCTGTTCGACAAGACCGAAAAGGACGCGAAGGAGCGGCTGGCCAATTACAAACGCCTAGCCAAATCCTACGCGGAGGCGACCGAAGGCAAAGCCTAACCATCATGATACCGATCCGACCGGGAACCGCAAATGCGGTTCCCGGTTTTTGTCTGCGCCAGCCGGCCACTGACTCATTCGCGAAATATTCCGCCAAAAAATTGACGGGGGCAAGCGGAAAAGGCTATAATAATTGCGGGGTTTCGTATAGGCTACTTAAAAGATGGGGGGAACAAAAGGATGAAAAATCGAAAAGTCCAGTGGTTGATCCTGATTGTCGCAGTGGCCATGTTGACCGCATTGGCGGCAGGTTGCGGCGGCGGCGAGAAAAAACCGGCGGCGCCCGCGAAACCGGATGCGCCGAAAATTAGCGGCAAACTGATGATTTACACATCCATCTACCCGGATATCATCGAAGGCGTCAAGCCGGCCATCAAAAAAGCGTTCCCGGACCTCGACGTGCAGTGGTTCCAGGCCGGCACGGAAAAAGTCATCACCAAGCTGACCGGCGAAATCGAAGCCAAGAAAATCCAGGCGGACCTGCTGATGGTCGCCGATCCCTCGTACTATCTGACGTTGAAAGACAAGAACCTGTTGATGAAATACGACGCGCCGAACCGCAAGGACGTCACGGCCGCGAAAGACACGGAAGGCTACTGGACCGGCGTTCGCATTTCCAACATGATTATTGCGTATAACACCAATAAGGTGAAGCCGGAAGACGCGCCCAAGACCTTCAAGGAACTGGCGGAACCGAAGTGGAAAGATAAAGTCGCTATTCCGAGCCCGCTTCTGTCCGGTTCGGCGTATGTCGCCGTCGGCGTGTTGGCGGACAAATACGGCTGGGATTATTTCTCCAAACTGAAAGCCAATGGCGGCAAGGTTGAGCCCGGCAACTCCGCGATCCAGAACAAACTGGTCACCGGCGAATACCAGGCGGTTATGATCCTGGAAGAGAACATCCTCAAAATCATGGCCAAGGGCGAGCCGGTCAAAGTGGTGTATCCGGAAGACGGCACCATCGTGATTCCGAGCCCGATCGCCATCTTTACCTCGACCCAGAACCCCGAGGCGGCCAAGGCCCTGACCAACTGGTGGCTGTCGAAGGAAGGCCAGGAAGCGATCGTCAAGGGCTGGATGCACTCCGTCCGCGACGATGTGGCGCCGCCGAAGGGCGCGCCCGACAAGGCGGTCATCACCAAGAACTCGCCGATGCTGGATTGGGCCAAGTTCGCTAAAGAGGCGGAAAAAGTCAAGGAAACCTTCCGCAAGCTCGTCATTGAAAAATAAGCGAATAAGCCTTTCCAATATATTTACAGGGGAGATGACGGTTCATGAAGTGGAAACCATTCTGCGCGGCGGCGCTGGCCGGCCTGATGCTGCTGGCGGCCGGCTGCGGCGGCGGCGACAAGAAGGCTGCCGACTCCAAGGCGGCGCCGGCGGCCCAAAGCCTCAAGGGCAAAAAACTGGTCATGTACGTATCCTGGCATGAGGACACCGCCAAGGCGCTGGCGGAAGACTTCAAGAAAGCGACCGGTGCCGAAGTCTCGTTCATCCGGTTGCCGACCGGCGAGGCCGTGGCCCGCCTGACCGCGGAAAAAGACGCCCCCAAGGCCGACATCTGGGTCGGCGGCCCCTCCGATGCCCACGAAGTCCTGAAAGCACAGGGCGTTACGGAAAAGTATCTCTCGCCGAACCTCAAAAACATCCCCGAGCAATACCGGGATAAGGACGGCTACTGGGCCGGCGTCTATCTGGAAGCCCTGGCCATCGGCTACAACGAGGCCCGGTTCAAGAAAGAATTCGAACCCAAGGGGATCAAGCCGCCCAAAACGCTGGACGACCTGTTGAAACCCGAATTCAAGGGTGAGATCATCACTCCCGACCCCCGCAAATCTGGCACCGGCTTCACCTTCATCGCTTCCCTCGCGCAGGCGATGGGCGAAGACAAGGCCATGGACTATCTGAAAAAACTGAAAGCCAATGTCGCCCAGTATACTCCGTCCGGCTTCACGCCCGCCCAGAAGGCCGGCGCCGGCGAATACCTGATCACGCTCAATTTTCTGGAAGACCAGACGCTGATCACCAGCAAGGGGCAGAAACTGGTCAGCACCGTCTATGACAACGCCGGCTGGACCGTTTGCGCCATGAGCAAGATCAAGAGCCGGGGTAACGACGATGTCGCCAAAGCCTTCTTCGACTATGTACTGACCAAGGAAGCCGGCGCCCATGTGACCCGGACGACCAGCGCGATCGCCTGCAACCCCGAGGTGCCGCCGCCGACAGGCGTGCCGCTGCTGAAGGACATGCCGCTGAGCAAGACCTTCGACAGCAAGAAAGCGGGTGAAATGAAGAAGAGCCTGTTGGAGAAATACGGCAACCTGTAGGGATGATTTATTTCGTGGGTATTTTGTGTGAAGGAGATGTCTGTTTATGAAGTGGAAAACATTATGTGCAACGGCGCTGGCCGGAATGATGCTGCTGGCGGCCGGCTGCGGCGGCAGCGACAAGAAGGCGGCCGACTCCAAGGCGGCGCCGGCGGAACAAAGTCTCAAAGGCAAAAAACTGGTCATGTATGTATCTTTCCATGAAGATACGGCCAAAGCCCTCGCCGAGGGATTCAAGAAGGCGACCGGCGCCGAAGTGGCGTTCATCCGCCTGCCGACCGGTGAAGCCGTGGCCCGCATGACCGCGGAAAAAGACAGCCCGAAGGCTGACGTCTGGCTCGGCGGCACTTCCGACGCCCATGCCCTCATGAAGTCCAAGGGAATCACGGAAGCCTACGAGTCCAAAAATATGAAGGCCATCCCGGAAGCCTACCGCGACAAAGGGAACGGCTGGTACGGTCTGTATCTGGAAACCCTGTCCATCGGCTACAACGAAGCCCGGTTCAAGAAAGAATTCGAACCCAAGGG
>DCTI01000051.1:6157-8667 GCA_002329525.1 Negativicutes bacterium UBA1444 | reverse complement strand
CCAGAAGGCCGGCGCCGGCGAATATTTGATCACCGTCAACTTCCTGGCCGACCAGAACCTCATTTCCCTGAAAGGCCAGAAACTCGTCAGCACCGTATATCCCAACGCCGGCTGGAGCGTCGTGGCAATCTCCAAGATGAAGAACAAAGCCAACGAAGATGTGGCGAAAGCCTTCATCGACTACTGCCTGACGAAAGAAGCGGGCGAAATGATCAGCAAGACCACCCACGCGATCGCCTGCCACCCGGATGTGGCGCCACCGGCCGGCAGCAAGCCGCTGAAGGATCTGCCGCTGTTCAAGGCCTACGATTTTGAAAAGGCCGGCGCAGCGAAACAGGAAATGACCGACAAGTTCTTCGGCCTGTAATCCACCGACCGAATTCGTACTCCTGCCGGGCTATCCGGCAGGAGTACCCCTATATTCAGCAACTTGAAATTCTTGGGGGACCGAAACACATGAAAGAAACGGCTATCGGCCACGAGCAGACCGGTTGGCGGCGGGAACTGAAACTGCTGTTGCGGGAGCCGCCGCTGCTGCTTAGTNNCGCCCTGTTCATCATCTATCCCTTTTTGAAACTGCTTTGGGTGCCGACGGCAGCCGACTGGGCCAAGGCGGTCACCGGCAGGGAATTTATCGAGGCGTTCCGCAATACTTTGTTTTCATCGCTGCTGGCCACCGCCACGGCCATTGTCCTCGGCTTCGTCTACGCTTATGCCATCAACTACGTGCAGATGCCCGGCAAACGCTTTTTTCAGGTTGTCGCGCTGCTGCCGACGATGGCGCCGTCCGTCGTATCCGGCCTAGCCTTCATCATGCTGTTCGGCCGGCGGGGCATCATCACCTGGAACATCCTGGGCCTGAAGACCGACCTGTACGGCTGGTTCGGCCTGTGGGTGGTGCAGACGATCGCCTTTTTTCCGCTTGCATATATCACCATTTCCGGTGTTTTGAAAGCCATCAGCCCCAACCTGGAGCTGGCGGCGCAGAATTTGGGGGCCCGGGGCTGGTACCTGTTCCGGACCGTCACGCTGAAACTGGCTACTCCCGGCATCGCCAGCGCGTTTTTGCTTGTCGGCATCAACAGCCTGGCCGATTTCGGCAACCCGATGCTGGTCGGCGGCAACTACCACGTGCTGGCCACCGAAGCCTACGCCCAGGTCATCGGCGCCTGGGACCTGCCGATGGGCGCGACGCTGAGCGCCTTTCTGGTCATCCCGACCGTCCTGGTTTTTTTCGTACAGCGCTATTATCTCGAGAAACGCTCTTATGTCACCGTCACCGGCAAACCGGTCGCCGGCCTGACCCGGGTGACGGTCGGTGATAGCGCCAAATGGCTGTTCTTTGGCTTTTGCAGCCTGATTTGCCTGGTCATTCTGATGATCATCGGCGTGGTTTGCCTGTTCGCCTTCACCCGGAACTTCGGCTACGACTTCACATTTACCGCCGATCATTTCATCGAAGGCGTGGTGCAGTCGGCAACGATGCGCAACAGCTGGGTGGCTTCGATGTCCACGGCCGCCATCACTACGATCTTCGGCATCGCCCTGGCCTTTCTGACCATCCGCAAACAATTTCCGGGCCGCACGCTGATGGACTTTCTGGCGATGCTGCCGGTGTCCCTGCCAGGCACCTTCATCGGTCTGTCGCTGATCATGGCCTTTAACACCGGCCCGCTCGCCATGACCGGCACGCTCGTCATCATCGTCCTGGGCATGACCCTGCGGCAACTGCCGGTCGGCTACCGGCAGGCGGTGGCCGGGCTGAAGCAGATCGAAAAATCGCTGGAGCAGGCCTCCACCAATCTGGGGGCAAACAGCTTCGTGACTTTCCGGCGCATCATCCTGCCCATGCTGAAAAATTCGCTGTCCGTGAGTTTCGTCTACTCGTTCATGAAATCCATGAACACGCTCAGCACGGTCATTTTCCTGGTTTCGCCCGAATACAACCTGGCGTCGATCAACATCATGAGCCTGTCGGACCACGGGTTTCTGGCCGTCGCCAGCGCCACCGCCGTCGGCATGATGCTGACCATCTTCATCACCTTCGGCGTGGTGAAGCTGGTGCTGCGAAACCAGATCAACATCTTTGATTTGTAGGAGGAACTAATGTGTCGGAATTTGTACTCCAACTGAAAAATATCAACAAATATTTCGGCAGCAACCATGTGATCCGCGATGTCTGCATGGACATCGAAAAAGGAGCCTTCGTGACGTTCCTGGGCCCTTCCGGTTGCGGCAAGACCACCCTGCTGNNCGAGCCGGATGACGGTGAAATCCTCCTCAACGGCAAGCGTATCGACAAGATTCCCCCCTATGACCGGAATACCGCCATGGTGTTCCAGGAATACGCCCTGTTTCCGCACATGAACGTGTTCGAAAACGTCTCCTACGGCCTGGACGTCCGGGGCGAAAGCAAAGCGGAGATGCGACGGAAGGTCACGACGGCGCTGGAAATGATGCAGCTGACCGGGATGGAGGAACGATACCCCAGCCAGATGTCCGGCGGCCAG
>DCTI01000051.1:0-6131 GCA_002329525.1 Negativicutes bacterium UBA1444 | reverse complement strand
GTCTCGACGCCAAACTGCGGGAGTCGGTCCGGGTCGAACTGCGCCAGATCCAGCAGAAAATGGGACTGACGACCATCTACGTCACCCATGACCAGTCGGAGGCCCTGTCGATGTCCGATATGATCGTGGTCATGCGCAAGGGAGTCATCCATCAGATCGGCACGGCCCAACAAATCTACTTCGAACCCAGAACCACCTTTGTCGCCGACTTCATCGGCACAACGAACCTGCTGCAAGTCAAAGCCATCGACTCCGGCACGCTCCTGTACGGGCAGTCGCCTCTACCGACGGCCCGGCCGGTCAAAACTGGCGACAGCTACTGTCTCAGCCTGCGGCCCGAGTCGCTGCAGCTGTCGGCCACGCCCGGCGACAACAGTCGGATCAGCATCCCGGCCACCATCGCCCACAAAATGTTCCTGGGCGAGAAGGTCCGCTACATCCTGAATGATCAGTACGAAAAGGAATGGATCGTTGATGCGTTCGATCCCGGCCGGCAACTTCTGAACGGTCCGGTATACTTGACCTGCGCGAAGGAAAAAGCCTGGCTGATCGAGGAAGCGGAAATCGACGTGGATCAGTGAAAGTAAGGGGCGTGNNGAAAACTGGCTGCCAGTTTTCACACGCCCCTGTGTTCTCATCACACCACGTCCGCCTACGCTTTAGGTCTTTTGCCCGTAATAGGCGTTGATCCCGTGTTTTCGCTGATAATGGCGGTCCAGCAGTTCCTGCGGCAGACGGCTGTCCGGATTGAGCAGCAGGGTTCGCCAGGCCATTTTCGCGACCTCCTCCAACACCACCGCATGGTAGACTGCGTCCGCCGCATCCCGTCCCCAGGTGAACGGGCCGTGGTTGGCGACCAGGACGGCCGGAACGTCCAGCACCGTCGCCGGATCCACGGTTTCGGCGATGACCCGGCCGGTGTTTCTCTCGAAATCCCCTTTGGTTTCCGCCGGACTGAGTGCCCGGGTGCAGGGAATATTGCCGTAAAAATAGTCGGCGTGGGTGGTCCCGAGCGCCGGAATCGGCCGGCAGGCCTGCGCCCAGCTCGTCGCCCAGGCGGAATGCGTGTGCACGATGCCGCCGACGGCCGGAAAACAGCGATACAGTTCAAGATGGGTCGCCAGGTCCGACGAAGGCCGGAGGCGTCCTTCGACCGTCGTGCCGTCCAGATCGACCACCACCATGTCGCCGGCGGTCAGCGTTTCGTAGGCAACGCCGCTGGGCTTGATGACGACCAGGCCCGCGTCCCTGTCAATGCCGCTGACATTGCCCCAGGTGTAAGTGACCAGCCCCCTGGCCGGCAAATCCATATTCGCCGCATAAACGGCTTCCTTCAATAATTCCAGCACGGCAGCACCCCTTTTCGTGAACAGTATAGACGATATCGGGGCCGGTTTCAACGACTGGTCCGAACCCCCACCAATACACCGCAAAATTGAAAAAATTCGCGATTTACGGCAGGGAACCGCCAATCGGCGGCGAAGTACTTAATTCGTTGACTTGTGGCGATTCTCCAGTAGTTTTCGCCGCCACCCTTTGCTTAATAAAAACAATGAATGATAAAGGGGGATGTACTCATGCGAATCAACCGTAACCTTGCTCTGGGTCTGACCGTCCTGTTCCTGCTGGCACTGCTGGTGGCCGGCTGCGGCGGCGGCGACAAAAAGGCCGCCGACAAACCGGCCGGAGCGGCCAAAGACCAAACCATCAACATTTACACGATCTGGCCCGAAAAATACTCTTCCGCCGTCTTTGCCGCCTTCACCAAAGAAACCGGCATCAAGGTCAACTTCCTGCGCTTCTCCTCCGGCGAAGCCCTCGCCCGTGTAGCCGCCGAGAAAGACAACCCGCAGGTCGACGTGCTGTTCGGCGGACCGGCCGATACCTTCGCCGCCGGCGTGGAAAAAGGCGTGTTCGAACCCTACGCTCCCAAAGGCGTGGACAAGATTCCCGCCAAGTTCAAGGACCCCAAGAATTTCTGGGTCGGAGTCGCTGTCGATCCGATCTGCTTCATGTTCAACAACAAAATGCTAAAGGAAAAGAACATTCCGGTCCCCACCTCCTGGGATGAATTGCTTAATCCGGCTTTCAAGAGCGGCCTGCAGATGGCGGACGCCCGTACCTCCGGAACCGCGATTTCCCGCATCCTCAGCCTGACCTACGTCCTGGGCGAGGACAAAGCCTACGAATATCAGAAAAAACTGCACCAGAACGTCCAGATGTACACCAAGAGCGGCGGCGGCGGCGTGCTGCCCATCGCCAACGGACAGGCCATCGGCGGCATCTTCTTCCTGGTGGACNNCTCGAAACCAAGTCGCAGGGCTATGACGTCGCAGTCAGTTATCCGAAGGAAGGCGTGGCTTACGCCGTGGAAGCCATGGCCATGATCAAGGGCGCGAAACAGCCGGAGCTGGCGAAGAAATTCCTGGACTGGGCGTCCACCGCCGATATGCAGAAGATCTACGAAACCAGCAAGATCTTCTTCATTCCGACCAATCCGGAAGTCAAGGTCAGCGACCCGGCACTTGACGTGTCCAAAGTCAAATTTGTCGAAGTCGACATCCTGAAGGCCGGCAAAGACCGGCAGAAACTGGTCGACCGCTGGATCAACGAAGTCGTCAAATGAAACGCGATCCGGCTCTTCTCTCCGCCATCACCGCGCTCTGGCTCTCGCTGGCCGTATTTGTCCTCTACCCCTTTGGCCGCCTGCTGTACGCCACGTTTTTCGCCGACGGCTATTTCAGCCTGGCGGGCCTGATGCGCATCTTCACGAACTGGTATGACCGGGCAGCGGTGATCAACAGTCTCTTTCTGGCGCTGGCAGTATCCCTTGCCGGGGTACTGCTGGGCTTCCTTTTTGCGTTCGCGGTGACCCGCATGAGTCTGCCGCGCCCGCTAAAATGGGCCCTGGGCGCCATCCCGGTACTGCCGCTCATCTCGCCGCCGTTCACCAGCAGTATCGCCATCACGCTGGCGCTGGGCCCCAATGGCATGATCTTCCGCTGGCTGGGTCTGCCTCAGTTCAACATCTTCGGTTTTTGGGGCACCTGGCTGTCGGAAACCCTGACCGTTTTCCCGGTGGCTTTTCTCACGCTGTCCGCCGTGCTGGCCGCGATCGACCCCAATCTGGAAGACGCGTCGCTGAGCCTCGGCAAGTCGCGCCTCGGCACCTTTTTCGCCGTGACGCTGCCCCTGTCGGCTCCCGGCCTGGCGAACGCGTTTCTGCTCCTGTTCGCCAGTTCCCTCGCTGATTTTGCCACGCCGCTCGTCCTGGCCGGCCACTCCTTTCCGGTACTGCCGACCCAGGCCTATCTCCAGATCACCGGCATGCACGACCTGCGCAGCGGCGCTTCCCTGTCCTTCGTGCTGCTGATTCCCGCGTTGCTCGTTTACGCGCTCCAGCGCTACTGGCTGAGCAGTAAGAGTTTCGTCACGATCACCGGCAAGGCCGGTCCGCGCAGCGGCATTCGCAGCCTGGGCGCCGGGCCGGAAACCGCGGTCCTTGCCGTTTGCCTCCTGACCTCCGTGTTTGTCCTGTTCCTGTATGCCATCATCTTTCTCGGCTCGCTGGTGAAGGTCTGGGGCGTCAACAACACGCTGACCCTGGACCATTACAATTATGTGTTCACCCGCGGCGCCAAGGCGATCGAAGACACCTTCCTCATCGCCTGCACGGCGACTCCGCTGGGCGCCATCCTGGGAACCGCCTTCGGCTACCTGACTTCCCGCATGAAGTTTCCCGGCTCGCGATTCATGGAGTTCGCCTCCATGCTGAACTACGCCCTGCCCGGCACGGTCGTCGGCATCTCCTATATCATCGCCTTCAACACCGGGCCGGTCGTTCTGACCGGCACCATGGCCATCATCGTTTCCGCTTACGTGTTCCGGTACGATGCCACCGGCATCCGTGCCACCGTCGCTTCGCTCCAGCAGATCGATCCCTCGCTGGAGGAAGCCTCGCTGTCGCTCGGCGAATCCGCTTTCGGCACCTTTCGCAAAGTGACGCTGCCGCTGATCGTCCCGGCGGTGACCGCCGGAATGAAGTTCCTGTTCATCCGGGCGATGACCGCCATCAGCGCGACGATTTTCCTGGTGTCGGTGCACTGGACGCTGCTGACGACCCGCATTCTGGAATGCATGACGGAAATGCAGTTCGCCCAGGCTTCCGCCTTTTCCATTGTGCTTATCCTGATCGTGTTTGCCGCCAGCGGCTGCATTTCGCTGGCGTTCCGTATCGCATACCCGCGTTATTCCCGTTAAGGAGGCCTTTGCATGGCAGTCGGCATTTCCCTCGAACACCTGACAAAAACATTCGTCAAGGACAAGAATGAATTCCGGGCGGTGGACGATGTCCACCTCGCCCTGAACCCCGGCGAGCTAGTCACCTTCCTCGGCCCGTCCGGCTGCGGAAAAACAACGACCCTGCGGATGATCGCCGGTTTTGAAACGCCTTCCGCCGGTCGTATCCTGTTCGATGGACGCGACGTGACCGATATCCAGGTCAACAGGAGGGACATCGGCTTCGTATTCCAGAACTACGCGCTGTTCCCGCATATGACGATTCACGACAACGTGGCTTACGGACTGCGGGCCCGCAAACATCCCGATGCCTCGATTCGCGCCAAGGTACGCGAAAGCCTGGACCTCGTGGGCCTGCCTGGCGTCGAGGGCCGCTATCCCAATCAACTGTCCGGCGGCGAGCAGCAGCGGGTCGCCCTGGCCAGGGTCCTGGCCCTGGAACCTCAGGTCCTGCTCATGGATGAACCTTTATCCAACCTTGACGCCAAATTGCGGATCCACATGCGGACGGAAATCCGCCGCATCCAGAAACAGCTGGGCCTGACCTGCCTGTATGTGACCCACGACCAGAAAGAAGCCCTGACCCTCGCCGACCGGATCGTCGTCATGAACAAGGGCCGGGTGGAACAGATCGACACGCCGTTTGAGCTGTACGCCAACCCCGCCACGCTGTTCGTGGCCGATTTCATCGGCCAGGCCAATGTGCTGCCGGCACTGGCGGCGGACGGACCGGCCGACTATCTGCCGGTGACGTGCTATGGCCGGCAATATGCGGTCCGCTACCTGCGGGACCGGACTTATACGAAAAATGGCGCAGTATCGCTGGTGGTCCGGCCGGAAAGTCTGCGCCTGGGCGCGCCGACGGCAGCGACCCTGCCCGGCACCGTCCAGCTGCGCACCTTTGTCGGCGACCGTCTCGAATATGAGATCGCCCTGCCGGACGGCAAAGTCATCCACGTGGAAGAACCCTATATGATCGGCGTACCGGTCCACGAGGAAGGCGAGGCGGTCGGCGTGATCGTATCCCCGGCCGACATCGTGGCCCTGCCGGGCTGATCGGCCGGTCTCGGAACAATAACGACATTCGAACGAAGGAAAGGAAGACTTTTGATGATAACACGCGAAGAACTGGCCAACTCGTTTGATTTTTCGATTCTGAAACCGACCACCACCGAGGCCGAGATTCTGGCCGGCTGCCAAAGCGCCCGGGCGAACCGTTTCAAACTGTTGATGGTTCAGCCGCGCCATACCGCGCTGGCCGTCCGCGAACTCGCCGGCTCCGGCGTCCTCGTCGGCGCGGTCCTTGGGTTTCCCCACGGCACGGACCTGACCGAGGTCAAGGCGTTTTCCGCCGCGAAACTGCGGGCGCTCGGCGCGGACGAGCTCGACATGGTGATGGACCTAGGCTCGTTCAAGGCCGGCGACCATGCCGCCGTGACCGCCGACATCGCCGCCGTGGTGCAGGCGGCGGCCGGCGCGCCGGTGAAGGTAATCCTCGAGACCTGCGAGCTGTCCAAAGATGAGATCGTGACCGCCTGTCGTCTGGTCAAAGCGGCCGGGGCCCAGTTCGTCAAGACCTCGACCGGCTTCGCCGCCAAAGGGGCGGACGCCGCCGACATCCGGCTCATGCGCGAAACGGTCGGCCCGGACTACGGCGTCAAAGCGTCCGGCGGCATCCGGACCCTCGACCAGGCGCTGGCGATGCTGGAAGCCGGCGCGAACCGCATCGGCGTCAGCGCCGGCGAGGCCCTGCTCGCCGAGTGGGATGCCCGCTTCGGCGCAAAATAGATATATTTCTCAGCGGCAGGGATGAGAACGCTTCGACGCTTCGC
>DCTI01000091.1:7076-7457 GCA_002329525.1 Negativicutes bacterium UBA1444 | reverse complement strand
CAGGGCGATCACCGGCACCCGCAGTTCCCGGGCCAGCCCCTTCAGGGAACGGGAGATGTCGGAAATCTGCTGCTGCCGGTTGTCGATGCGGCTGTGGGCGCCGCCGTCCATCAGCTGCAGATAGTCGATGATGATGCAGTCCAGGCCGAACTCCTTGCTGATCCGGCGGGCCTTGTTGCGCAGCTCGACCGCCGTGACGTTCGCGGTGTCGTCGATATACATCGGCGAACCGGACAGACGGTCGGCAGCGTCGACCAAGTTTTTCCACTCTTCGCTACTCATCGCGCCGGTACGAAGATGTTGGCTGTCGATCATGCCCTCGGCGCACATCATCCGCATCGCCAGCTGTTCCTTCGGCATTTCCAGGCTGAAGATCGCCAC
>DCTI01000091.1:0-7048 GCA_002329525.1 Negativicutes bacterium UBA1444 | reverse complement strand
GTTTGTCCAGGTTGGTGAAGCCGGTGGAAATGCCGGTGATGCCGCCCTTGGACTTGTGCATCTCGTCGATTTTGTCCAGCGTGCTGAAGATGATTTCCTTGATGGGCTGGAAGTCCTGGTTAGTCTTGCGCGTCGCCACTTCGAGGATCTTTTGCTCGGCGGAGTCCAGCACCCGGTCGACTTCCTCCGACTCCGCGTAGCCCATGGCGGCGATATCCGTGGCCGCGCCGATCAGCCGGCGCAGCAGGCTTTTTTCCTGCACGATTTTGGCGTGGTAGGTGATGTTCGCCGCGGTGGGCACGCCGTTGGCCAGCGAGGTGACGTAGGCGATCCCGCCCGCCAGTTCCAGGCTGTTCTCCCGGCGCAGGATGTCGATGACCGTGATGAAGTCGATGGCCTCGCCGCGTTCGAACAGTCCCAGGGCGGCGCGGTAGATGAGCCGGTGCGCTTCCCGGTAAAAGTCCTCCGGGGTAAGCAGGTCCGAAATCTTGGCGATGGAGCTCTGCTCGATCAGCACGGCGCCCAGAACGGACTGCTCGGCCTCGATGTTTTGCGGCGGCATTCTATCCAGCATGGTGTCCTTTTCCTTCTTCCTCGTTCCCGAACAATATTTTCAGCGCATCCTCGACATTTTCAAACGGCCGCACGGACAGGCCGAGATGATCGGCGGGAATGTCCTTCTCGTTTTCCTTGGGGATGATCAGAATATCGACGCCGGCCTGCTTGGCGCCGTAGGCCTTTTCGTACACGCCGCCAACCGCCTTCAGTTTGCCGCGGATCGAGATTTCCCCGGTCACGGCGATATCCTGCCGCNNGCCGGTGATGACCGAGATCAGGACGCCGAGGATCGCCAGGCCGGCCGACGGGCCATCGATCTGGCCGCCGCCGATGACATTGACATGGATGTCGTATTTCGCCAGATCGTCGCCGGTAATGCGCCGGACCAGGGATGCGGCGTTGAACACGGAGTCCTTCGCCATGCTGCCGGCGGTTTCATTGAACCGGATCACGCCTTTGCCTTCTTGCGCGGCCGGGAAACAGACCGCCTCGATTTCAATCACCGAACCGAGATAGCCGGCCACGCCGAGCCCGAAGATTTTGCCGACCTCCCAGTCGCTCGAGGCCTTGCGGTTCACGTAGGGCGTCATCCGGCTGACCTGCAGTACCCGGAACACGTCTTCGCGCAGGATTTTCGGGATGGCGCCGCGGCTTTGCCCCCGGCGGAGCAGCCCCAGGCTGTAGGCATCCGCCAGCAGGCTGACCGCCTTGCGGCCCTCCACGGTGTATTCGCTGATCAGCGGGGCCACCGCTTTTTCCATTTTCACGTTCAGTTTGTGCGCGGCGTTGACGACGATCTCTTCAATCTGATGGGGGGTCAGCGGTTCGAAGTAAACTTCGGCGCAACGCGACCGCAGCGCCGGATTCAGCTCCGATGCGTCCCGCGTCGTGGCCCCGATCAGAATGAAGTCCGCCGGCGCGCCGTCCTTGAACAGTTTCCGGATGTATTCCGGCACGTTGGGATCCGTCTCGTCGTAATACGCCGATTCGAATGGCACCCGTTTGTCTTCCAGCACTTTCAGCAGCTTGTTGAGCAGCATCGGGTCCATCTCGCCGATTTCGTCGATGAACAGGATGCCGCCGTGCGCGTCCGTCACCAGGCCGGGCTTCGGTTCCGGCACCGCCGTTTCGGCCAGGTCCCGCCGGGCGCCCTGGTAAATGGGGTCGTGGACGGAGCCGAGCAACGGATTGGTGATGTCGCGGGAATCCCAGCGCAGGGTGCTGCCGTCGACCTCGACGAACGGAGCGTCCGGCGCGAACGGCGTAAATTTCAGTTTGCGGGCTTCTTCCAGCACCAGGCGCGCCGCGGTGGTCTTGCCGACGCCGGGCGGTCCGTAGAGGATCAGGTGCTGGGGATAGGGCGACGCCAGTTTCGAGCGCAGCACTTCCACCGCCCGCTCCTGGCCGACGATCTCATCCAGCGAGGCCGGCCGCAGCAGCTCGTTCACGGAACGGGCCAGATTCTTTTCTTCCAGCGCGTTCAGTTTTTCCAGCTTCTTCTGGGTCTGCGGCGTCTCGACGCTCGACTCTTCCTTGAGAATCTGCATCCGGATTTCCTGGACAAAGTCCTGATGCCGCTCCTCCATTTTCTGCGAGATCTTCTTCTCGATATTCTCTTCCACGGAACGGCGGGCGAGCTGCTCGGCCATCTCGTTCATGACCGCCTCGATCACAGCCGGCATTTCTTCCGGCGTCGGCCGCTTGTCCAGCATGAGGTCTTCCTGCACCATGCGTTGCAAGGCCAGCAGGCGATCCCCCACATCCGCCGACTGCATCAATTCGAGCGCGCCGAATTTACTGGCCCGCAGCACCACTTTCTCCGGGCCCCAGACGGCGGCGCACATGTTGAAGATCGCGTTGGTTTCCAGCAGGTTCTCCGCGAGCCGCTGGTTCTCCTCGGCCGAGGCGGAGCGGCTCCGTCGCCGCTTTGTCGCCGGTTTTTGCTCCTGTTCCGGAGCCTCCTTTTTGCGGGCCACGTTATTCGCCAACGACCTGGATTTTGATTTCCGTCGTCACTTCCGGATGAAGCTTCAGGACAACGGCGGCCGGACCCAGGTTTTTAATCGGTTCAGGGATATCCATCTTGCGGCGGTCCAGCTCCAGGCCGTGCTGCGCCTTGGCGGCATCGGCGACATCCTTGGTGGTCACCGCGCCGAACAGTTTGCCGCCTTNNCTGCTGCTGCAGCTGGTTCAGGGTATCGGCTGTCGCCGGCGCCGCCAGCTTTTTGGGCAGCAGGAAGTTGCGGGCATAGCCTTCGGCAACCTCCAGAATGTCGCCCTTTTTCCCGAGTTTTTTTACTTCCTGCAATAAAACCACTTTCATGTTAAATCGGTCTCCTCTCCAATATAGTCGAATATGACGGCTTCGAGACGTCGGCGGGCTTCCGCCACATCCACGCCGTCCAGCTGGGCGCCGGCCACGGTCTGATGTCCGCCGCCGCCGAACGCTTCCATGATTACCTGCACATTGACGTCCCCGTCGGAGCGCGCGCTGATGGAGACGCCATCCTCGGTCGGGCAGAGCACGAAGCTCACCCGGACGCCTTCGATGGTCAGCATGGTGTCGGCCGCCTGCGCGGAAACGATCTGCCCGTTCTTCACATCCCCCGGGCAAGTGGCGATGACCACTCCGCCGGGCAGGCTTTGCGACCCGGCCAGGATGGCCGCCCGCAGTTTCAGGTTTTCCATGTCGACCCGGAATAGATGCCGCACGATGGCGGGATCGGCGCCGGAACGGCGCAGGAATGCCGCGGCCTCGAACGTCCTCACACCGGTCTGCACGGCGAAATTTTTGGTGTCGACCACGATCCCTGCGAACAGGGCCGACGCTTCGAGACGGGTGAGTTCGGTCTTTTCATCGAAATAAAACAGCAGTTCGGTCACCAGTTCGCTGGTCGAGGACGCGGACGGCTCCAGATAGACGATCATCGGGCTGGGAATGAAGTCTTCCGAGCGCCGGTGATGGTCGATCACCACCCGCCGTTCCACCCGGTCGATCAGCTGCGGCGCCGCCGTCAGAAAGACCCGGTGGGTGTCCACCACGAACAGCAGGGTCTTCGGCGTGACCCGTTTCAGCGCCGCCTCGGCGGTCAGGAACAGGTCCGAATATTCCTCGTAGTCCGGTAACAGTTCCTGCAGCTTCGCGAACGACAGGGCCACCGTCCCGACCACGATATGGACCGGTTTTCCCAGATGGGCCGCCATCCGGGCCACGCCCATCGCCGCGCCCAATCTGTCGAAGTCTTCGCCCTCATGCCCCATCACCAGCACGTCGCCGGCTTCCTGCATCAGTTCGCGGATGGCGTGGGCCACGACCCGCGCCTTCACCCGGGTGTTCTTCTCCATCACCTTGGCCTTGCCGCCGTAGAACTGGACCTCGTCGTTGACGTAGACGGCGGCCTGGTCGCCACCGCGTCCCAACGCCAGATCCAGGCCGGTCTGGGCTTTCTGCCCCCGCNNACGCTCGCTCATCGTCGCGCCGCTGGCGGCAACCCCCATGCTCAACGTGACCGGGATTTTGTTGCCGACCCGCAGCGCCCGCACTTCGTCCAGAATGTCGAATTTCTCGCCGATCATCCGGTCCAGGTCCGGCCGGGAGAAAAATCCCATGTACGTATCTTCCGAATGTTTGCGGAGAAATCCGTTCAGGCGGGCGGCCCAGGCCAACAGATGCTGGTGGGTTTCCGACTGCAGGGCGTTGCGCTGGGTTTCATCCAGTCCCTGTAGAACGTCTTCGAGGTTGTCGATCTGAATGAAGCAGATCACGGCATCGCCCGCTGCCCGGCAGGGCGTCGGCTCCGGGGTACCGGCGCCAGGCGTCCCGGCCGGCTCCGGCCGCGGGCAATCCAGCCCGGCCGCCACCGGCAACAGGACCGAGGGGACGGGCGGCGCAGCAAGCGGTTCGGCCGGGCGTCCGCCGATCCAGGCGGACAGGGCGACGAGCGCCAGCAACCCCGCCGTCAGCCACGAAGGCTGCAGCGCCAGGGAAGCCAGCAGGCCGGCGGCAAGCGCCAGCCGAAAGGTCTGTTCTTTTCGCCAAAAAGGTTTTTCACTCATCGGCTATTCTCCCGCGTTGGTATTCTCCGGCGGCTCGGGGCGGCGCAGTTTCCGGAAATCCAGAGCGATGTCGAACGCGCCGGCGAACACGACCGCCTGCATGATGAATCCGTTCGTGAAGGCCATGAATACCAAAATCCAGCGCAGAAACTTGGGAACCTGGTGTTTCTCGCCGTAGAAGAATACGACCGACAATCCCTGCAGCATCAGCAACATGCTGCACGCCACCTGCAGATTCAGCCCGGCAGTGGCGACCATCTCCCATTCCCGGCTCTTGCCCCAGTACAGCAGAAGCACCGAAACAATAAAGGCATACAGGATTTTCGGCGAGAAGCTCCATTGGGTGAACTTCGGGAAGGCGTCGATGCGGTGGCCCAGTTTCCGCAGGACCGCCCGGGCCACGATGAAGTTCAGGTAAGTGTCGACAACGGAGGCCATGGCGAAGGCCGCCGGGAAAATCAGCTTCATCATCGCCAGCACGTTGTTGAGGTTTTCGGTCACCTTGGCCAAATCCTCTTCCTTCAGCCCGAAGGTGCGGTAAATGTTCACAGCCTGCTCCACCGCCCGGCTCATGGCTTCGGAATGGTCGGCCAGCGGGTTGATGCCGAGGACCGCCGCGCTGATGGACAGCACGATGATTTTGGACAGCAGCGACGCCACCGCACCGATCAGGACCGATTTCACCGGTGAAAAATTCTGCCGGAAACAATGTCCCAGGGCGATACCGGTGAGACCGAAGCCGACCGCCACGCCGACGGCATGCAGCGGATGCAGCAGGATCGCGATCAGAATGCCGGCGACCACGGTCGCCATCAGGCTCCACTTGTAGCCGTGCCGGACGCCCAGCAGAATGATGGGAACGGGCCAGATCAAGTTGACAAACGCGCCGAGAAAGGGGATATACACACTGATCAATGCGAACAGGATCGCCACAGCGGACAGAATGCCGCCTTCCACCATCGGCTGCACCCGGGAGTTTCTCATCCATTCACCTCATTATTGTACAATACCAAAAGAATTCGCCCACAAACGCCGGTTTCCTGCTAAGCCGGCGATCCGGCCAGCCGGCGAAAAAAAAATGAGGGACCGGGTTTCGGCCTCTCATTTCATCGCCTCCGGGGCGCTCTTCTCATTCCGTCGTAAACGGTAACAGGGCAATGTTGCGAGCCCGCTTGACGGCTAGTGTCACTTGGCGCTGATGTTTGGCGCAATTGCCGGATATCCGGCGGGGAAGTATTTTGCCGCGCTCGCTGACATAGCGTTGCAGGCGGCCGATTTCTTTATAATCAATGGACTCAATTTTGTCCACGCAAAAGCTGCATACTTTTTTGCGGGGGCGTCTTCCTTTTTCCCGTCTCACTTTGTTGAACCCTCCTTGCATCAGAATGGGATCTCGTCGTCCGGCGCCACATCCTGGCCGAACTGGGCTGCCGCATCATGGGAAACGTTGCTTTCGGCGGCTGGGCCGGCGGACCGGCGCTCCAGGAATTCCACCGATTGGGCGACGATTTCAGTGATCCATCGTTTCTGACCGTCTTTGCCTTCGTAGCTGCGAATCTGCAGCCGGCCTTCCACGAGGGCGCGCTGCCCTTTGGTCAGGCTGTTGCCGCAATTCTCGGCCAACTTGTCCCAGGTAACGATCGGGATAAAGTCGGCGTTATTGTCGCGGTTGCCGCCGAAGCGATCGACTGCCAGAGTAAACGAAGTGACCATTTTCCCGCTCTGCGTGGTCCGAATTTCCGGATCCCGCACCAGTCGTCCCAGTAAAAACACCTTATTCATGGGCTAGACCTCCCGACTATTCATCTTCTTTTACGATCATGTGCCGCAAGATGTCGTCGGTAATCTTCATCACGCGATCCAGCTCCGCCACGGTTGCGGGCGTGCCGGTGAAGTGGAAGATGCAATAGAAGCCTTCGGTGAAATCTTTCACCAGATAGGCCAGCCGGCGCTTGCCCCAGCGATCGATCTTTTCCATCGTGCCACCGTTGTTGGCCACCATGGTTTCGAACTTGGCGATCACCGCTTGCGTTGCTTCCTCTTCCATCGGTTTGATGATGAATACGAGTTCATACTTTCTCAACAGGTTCACCTCCTCCTTTGGACTATCGGCCCTGTCGTCAGGGCAGGGGAGAAAAGCCCGACTAATCGAGCTTTCTTATTTTATAACAATCGCGCCGGGAACGCAACCCCGGATTTGCAGAGAGATGATAATCGAACTGGCGGCACTTGAACAGGTGGCGGGGATGAGAACGCTGCGACGCTTCGCTTAACCTCCGCTTATCTCATACCCCGCCGCCTGTCGACAGCAATTTTATCTTATGTCCTTGCGGAGTTGGCCCCGGGTCACGGCGCGTTGTCCTGTAAAACGTAACCGTTGCGTAGAATTTGAGCCGCGCAATTCGCCGGCGAATAATGATCCCCCGGCCTAGCC
>DCTI01000157.1:421-6221 GCA_002329525.1 Negativicutes bacterium UBA1444 | reverse complement strand
CAAACTCGGCAACACCGATGTGATGACGGTTATTGCCGGCCACACCCAGGCGGCGATCATTGGGATGGTCATCGTTGCCGTTTTGCTGACAGTGATTGCCCGCTTCCTGAAGGAAGACGGCTCGGGCGAAGCGACCGCTGGCGGCGCCGTCAAGAAGGACGATTTCCAGGTCAGCTTCCTGAAAGCCATCGTGCCGGTCATCCCCTTGTTGCTGTTGGTATTGGGCAGTAAACAAATCAAGTTGATTCCGGAAGTATCCGTGCCGGCGGCAATGCTGATCGGCGCAGCGTTGGGGTTTGCCGTTACTCTGACGAAAGTGGACGAGGTATCCAAGCAGTTCTTTGACGGTATGGGCAACGCCTACGGCAATGTCATCGGCATCATCGTCACGGCATCCGTCTTTACGGCGGGAATGGACGCCATCGGCCTGACCGGCGCCCTGATCACCGCGATGAAGAGTTCCGAAGCCATCGCCCGGGTCGCGGCCACTTTTGGTCCCTTTATCATCGCGATCCTGGGTGGATCCGGCGACGCGGCGACACTGGCTTTCAACGGCGCCATTACGCCGCATGCCCCGCAGCTTGGTTTCGGCATTCTGCCGATGGGCTCGCAGGCCTTCATCGCCGGCGCTCTGGGCCGGTCGATGTCGCCGGTGGCCGGTGTGGCAATCGTTTGCGCCGGACTGGCACAGGTCAATCCGATGGATATGGCCAAGCGGAACGCCNNCCGCGGTTACCGTTTGCATGTTTATCTTGCTGTAAGTATTGGGAGGGGAAAAAATGGACAACCAAATTATTCAGGCTGCACAATCCCTGAAAGAAAAGACCATCGCCCGGCGGCGGGATCTGCACCGGCATGCGGAAGCCGCCTGGACGGAGTTCCGGACAGCGGCGTTCGTGGCCAAGACTTTGACGGAACTGGGCTACGAGGTCAGCACCGGTGCCGCTGTGCATGACGAGGCCTCAATGATGGGGGTTCCGTCCAAGGCGGACCTGGAAAAGCACATGCAACGGGCGATCGACCAGGGCGCGGAAAAAGCCTGGGTCGAACAGATGGCCGGCGGAAAGACCGGTGTGGTGGGAGTGATGAAATTCGCCAAGCCGGGGCCGGTTGTGGCCCTGCGGGTCGACATGGACGCCAATGACCTGACGGAAGCGGCGGAAGAAAAACACCGGCCGTTCCGGGAAGGCTTTGCCAGCGTCAACAAGGGCGCCATGCATGCCTGTGGTCATGACGGCCATACTTCGGTCGGTCTGGCCGTCGCGGAAGTGTTGGCCGGCATGAAAGACCAACTTGCCGGCACGATCAAAATGATCTTCCAGCCGGCGGAAGAAGGCGTCCGCGGCGCCAAGGCCATGATGGTCAAAGGCGTGGTCGATGATGTGAAATACATCGTTGGCATGCATCTGGGCGTCACCCTGCGAAAAACCGGGCAGGTCGCCTGCAAAACCGAAGGCTTCCTGGCTACCACCAAACTTGACGCCACCTTCACCGGCGTGCCGGCGCATGCCGGGGCGGCCCCGGAAACCGGCAAAAACGCGATTCTGGCGGCCTGTACCGCCACGTTGAACCTTCACGCCATCTCCCGTCACAGCCAGGGCGCTTCCCGGGTCAACGTCGGCGTGATCCAGGGCGGCAGCGGCCGCAACGTCATTCCGGCCAACGCCGTGATCAAGGTGGAGACCCGTGGCGCGGTCAGCGAAATCAACGACTATGTTTACGCGGAAGCGGTGCGGATCATCGAGGCGGCCGCCGCCATGCAGGGCTGCAAGGTGTCGATGGAACTGATGGGCGGCGCGGCCGGCTGCGAAAACGATCCGGAACTGGTGGCGCGGATTCGTAAGGTGGCCGAGCGGCAGAAATTGTTGCCGGAGATCGTTGAGGCCGGCAATATCGGCGGCAGCGAGGATTGCACCTATTTCATGGAACGGGTGCAGAAAAACGGCGGCCAGGCGGCGTTCGTCATGGTGGGCACCGAACTGGCGGCCGGCCATCACGACAGTTTCTTCGATTTCAACGAAGAGGCGCTGGTCCCGGCGATCGCTCTCATGAGCGGCGCGGCGGCCGACCTTCTGACCCAGGGTTAAACGGAAATAGCGCTTGACATTCCCCGGCAAGGTTGATAAAGTATATACAAATCAAATGGACGACCTTTAAACTGGTCCCGTGAGGCCGGTAAGGGGATGAAAAATTTGCTGGGTTTCAGCAGCCTTCTTCTGTGCTTCACACAGAGGAAGGCTGTTTCTTTTTGGGATTTTGCGAATGCGCTGGTTCCGTGTTAGAACGAGAAAGACGGGAACGCGAAGGTTGACGACAAGACCGCTTCGACGCTTCGCTTAACCTCNNGCTTCGCTTAACATCCGCTTATCTTGATCGTCAACCTTTGCGGGATTAAGCCGGGTCGCCAGATCGGATTATCGCAAATTTTACGAACATTAGTGAAGGAGGCGCGGAGATGGGAAAAAGTCCGGTATCACTGAAAAACAAAGATATTCTCCAACTCCAGGGGATGTCGGAGGCGCAACTGCGGCTGATCCTGGATACGGCCAAGGAAATGAAGGGAATCATTGACCGGGACATCAAAAAAGTGCCGACGTTGCGAGGCAAATCCATCATTAACCTGTTCTACGAACCCAGCACCCGGACCCGGACTTCGTTCGAGCTGGCCGGAAAATATTTGGGCGCGGATGTGGTGAACATCACGACTTCCGCTTCCAGCGTAGTCAAGGGGGAGAGCCTGCGGGACACCCTACTGACGGTGGAAGCCATGGGCGTGGACGCGGTGGTCATGCGGCACGAAGTCGAGGGTTCGGCGCATTTCGCGGCGCAGGTGCTCAAACCGGTGCTGATCAATGCCGGCGATGGTGCGCACGAGCATCCGACGCAGGGCCTGCTCGACATGTTCACGATTCTGCAGTACAAGCAAAAGATCGAGGGACTGAAGGTTGTCATCGTCGGCGACATTCTGCACAGCCGGGTCGCCCGTTCCGATATCTGGGGCATGAAGACGCTCGGCGCCGACGTCCATGTGGCCGGCCCCGTGCCGCTGTTGGCGCGTGAAATGGAAGTGATGGGGATCACCGTCCACAGCTCGGTGGAGGAGGCGATCCGGGACGCCGATGTGATCAACGTGCTACGGATCCAGAAGGAACGCCAGGGCAAGGGGCTGTTTCCGTCCAGCCGCGAATATGCACGCCTGTTCGGCATCAATGCGAAGCGCCTGCAACTGGCGAAGCCGGACGCCCTGATCCTGCACCCCGGCCCGATGAACCGAGGCCTGGAAATTGCGCCGGACGTGGCCTACGGCGAACAGTCGGCGATCCAGGAACAGGTCAAAAACGGCCTGGCCATTCGGATGGCTATTCTGTACCTGGTGTTGATGGGAGGCGAAGAGATTGAAGTTACTGCTTAAAAACGGCCGGGTGATCGATCCTGCTTCGGGAATGGACGCGATCGCCGATGTGTTGGTGGAAGAAGGAAAAATCATCGCCGTGGGTCAAGCCCTGCCGGCGAATGACGCGGAAACGGTCGATTGCACAGGAAAAGTGGTGGCGCCCGGCCTGATCGACATGCACGTGCATCTGCGCGATCCCGGACTGGAAGCCAAGGAGGATGTCGCTTCCGGCACCCGNNGCATGGCGAACACCAAGCCGGTGGTGGATAGCTCGATTTTGGTGGAGGGCTTGCAGGAGCGGGCCCGCCGGGAAGGCGCGGTGCGTGTCGGCGTGATCGGCGCGCTGTCCAAAGGCCTGGAAGGCAAGGAACTGGCCGAAATCGGCGATATGAAATTATCCGGCGCCGTGGCGATTTCCGATGACGGCCATCATGTGACAAAAACCAACCTGTTCAAGGCTGGCTTGGAATATGCGGCGATGTTCGACTGCCTGGTAATCAGCCATGCCGAAGACGAAGCCCTGGTGGAGGGCGGCCATATGCACGAAGGCGCCGTTTCGGCGATTCTGGGGATTCCGGGGCGGCCGGCGGTCGCCGAAGACATTGCGATTTCCCGCGATATCATGTTGGCGGAATATACCGGCGCGCCCTTGCACATCGCCCATGTCAGCACCAAGGGTTCGGTGGAGATTATCCGGGCGGCCAAACAGCGCGGCGTGAAAGTCACCGCCGAAGCGACGCCGCACCACCTGACGCTGACCGATGAAGCCGTCTACGGCTACAATACCGCAACCNNAGTCAACCCGCCGCTGCGTTCGGCCGATCACCTGGCGGCGCTGCGGGCCGGACTGAAAGACGGCACGATTGACGTCATTGCCTCGGACCATGCTCCCCACGCCTTTGAAGAAAAGGATGTCGAGTATCGGTATGCGCCGAGCGGGTTTGCCGGACTGGAAACCTCCCTGGGCGTCATTTTGACGGAACTCTATCACACCGGTGAATTTACCCTGCCGGAAATTATCGAGCGCATGTCGACCCGTCCGGCCCGCGTGCTGGGTGTGGCCGGCGGTTCGTTGCAGGTCGGCGCCGCAGCCGATATCACAGTGTTCGACCCCGACCGGGAATGGACGGTGGATTGCGCCAAGTTCTACACGCGCGGCAAGGCCAGCCCGTTTGCGGACCGCAATTTGAAAGGACAGGCAGTGCTGACCGTGGTGGCTGGCAAGATTGTGATGCGGGATGGGCAGGTGACAGCATGAGCGAATTTGTAGCCGGCAAATTGGTATTGGCCGACGGGACGACCTTTGACGGGTTGTTGCTGAACGGATGGGAAGGCAGCGGTGAAGTGGTGTTCAATACCGGAATGACCGGTTACCAGGAAGTATTGACGGATCCCTCGTATGCCGGTCAGATCGTGACCATGACGTATCCGTTGATTGGGAACTACGGCGTGAATCCGAATTTCGACCAGGCCCGTCGTTCGTTTGTCCGGGGGTTCATCACGGCGGAACTGTGCGAGAATCCCAGCAACTGGTGCGAAGAAGGAAGTATCGTCTGCTATCTGGAGCAACGCAATATTCCCTGCCTCTGCGATGTGGACACCCGGGCGGTGACGCGAAAGATTCGTTCCCACGGCGCCATGCAGGGGCGAATCGTCCGGGCGGAGCGGGACACGGCGCAAGTGGTGAAGGAAATCGCCGGCCAAGTTCCCACGGATCTGGTGGCGGAAGTCACTACGCCGGAGATTTACCGGATTCCCCACGAAAAACCGGCGCCGCATGTGGTGGTCATGGACTTCGGCATCAAGCAGAATATCCTGCGGTCGCTGTCGCTGTATGGCTGCGACTTGACGGTAGTGCCCGCGTCCACGGACGCCGCGACCATCCTGGCATTGAATCCGGATGGGATTTTCCTGTCCAACGGACCGGGCGATCCGAAGATGGTGACCTATGCCATTGAGACGATCCGGCAATTGCTTGGCAAGAAACCCATGTTCGGAATTTGCCTGGGTCATCAGCTGCTGGCCCTGGCTTTGGGCGGCGACACATACAAACTGAAGTTCGGCCATCGGGGCGTGAATCATCCGGTGAAAGACTTCAGCCACGACCGGGTCTATATCACTTCGCAGAACCACGGTTATGTCATCGACGAGTCGACGGTGGCCGCGATGGATGTCACGGTGACGCACCGGGCCGTCAACGACGGAACGATCGAGGGAATGCGGCACAACCGACTGCCGGTGTTTTCCGTGCAATATCACCCCGAGGCGGCACCGGGACCGGACGACAATGTCTATCTGTTCCAACAGTTCAACGATCTGATGAAAGGAGGCTGCTAAGATGCCGAAACGTCATGATCTCCGAAAAATCATGGTTATCGGTTCCGGCCCGATCGTCATCGGCCAGGC
>DCTI01000157.1:0-335 GCA_002329525.1 Negativicutes bacterium UBA1444 | reverse complement strand
GGGCTGCTGGCCACACTCGGCGGCCAGGTCGGCCTGAATCTTGCCGTCAAAATGGCGGAGCGGGGGACCCTGGAAAAATACAACGTCGAACTGCTGGGTACACCGCTGGAAGCGATCAAAAAAGCGGAAGACCGCGAATTATTCAAACAGGCCATGCAGGAAATCAACCAGCCGATTCCCGAGAGCGACATTGTCGAAACGGTGGAAGCGGCCCGGGCGTTCGCGCAAAAGGTCGGCTATCCACTGATTATCCGTCCGGCCTATACCTTGGGCGGCACCGGCGGCGGCATTGTCAACAGCGATGAGGAGCTCGACGAAGTGGTCAACCGGGGCCT
>DCTI01000089.1:1069-2855 GCA_002329525.1 Negativicutes bacterium UBA1444 | reverse complement strand
TTCCGTTCCTCGCGGCGGGCGGCGAACTGCGCCAACAAGTCAGGCGGAACGGGACTCTTCAAAACCCAGCCCGGCGCCAGTCGTTGAACTTCGGCGATGGCCGCTTCGAAGTCGTGGACGGCATCCCATTTGGCCTTGCGTTCCGCCTCGCCGGTCAGGCGCAGCAGGTAGGCCGGATGGTAGGTGGCGATGGCGGCGATTTCGTACCGGGTGCGGAACCATTTGCCCCGCTCGGCGGTGATGCGGGCTTTGGCGTGGTAGAGATACTTCAGGGCCACGCTGCCGAGCGCCACGATGACTTTCGGTTTCACCAGCGCGATTTCCGCATCCAGCCAGCGGCTGGCGCAAAATTCGCCTTCTTCGACAGTCGGGGTGCGGTTGCCGGCCGGCCGGCATTTGACGACATTAGTGGTGTAAACGCGGTCGCGGGTGATGCCGACGCGGGCGAGCGCCTTGTCGAGCAGTTGCCCGGACGGCCCGACCAGCGGCGCGCCGTAGTCGTCCTCCACGCCGCCGGGGCCTTCCCCGACCAACATGAGGGGGCTTTGGGGATCCCCGTTATAGGAAGTCGGCCCGATGGCCGCTGCGTGGAGCGGGCAGGCCCGGCAGGAAAACAGGGCCGTTTCCAGCTCCGGCAGCGTGGCCGGTTGGGGTTGAGTCTGGACGTCAGACGCCATAATAACATCCTTTCGCGGCGGGAAATTCGCCGTCCGCATCAAATTTGACGCTGTTTTGCCCGAAGTGCTACAATATACGCGATATGGCAGACGCAACGACTGCCTGGACAAAACGGAGGCGGGCACATGCTGGATTTGAAATTTGTTCGGGACAACCTTTCGGTAGTGGAACAGGCGCTGAAAAACCGCAACGCATCGGTGGATCTGTCCGAATTCATCGGGCTGGACAAGAAACGCCGCGAGCTGCTGGTCGAAGTGGAAGGGCTAAAAAGCCGCCGCAACACGGTTTCCCAGGAAGTCAGCCGACTGAAGAAGGAAAAGCAGGACGCCGAGGCGCTGATCGTCGAGATGCGCGGCGTCGGCGACCGAATCGGCGCGCTGGACGCGGAGGTCAAGGACATCGAAGGCAAGCTGACTTCGATCTTGATGTATATTCCCAATGTTCCCCATGCTTCGGTACCGGTCGGCGCGGATGAGGAAGCCAATCCGGAAATCCGCCGCTGGGGCGAACCCCGCAAATTTGACAAGGAACCGCTGGCCCACTGGGAGATCGGCGAAAAGCTGGGGATTCTGGATTTCGAACGCGGGCGGAAAGTTTCCGGCGCACGTTTTTTGTTTTATAAGGGGCTGGGCTCGCGACTGGAACGCTCCCTGATCAGCTTCATGATCGATCTGCATACCCAGGAACACGGCTATACCGAGTTTTTCCCGCCATTTATGGTTAATACGGACAGCATGCTGGGCACCGGTCAGTTGCCGAAATTCGCCGAGGACATGTTTAAACTGGAAGGCTATGATTATTATCTGATCCCGACCGCCGAAGTGCCGATCACCAACCTGCACCGGGGCGAAATTCTCGAAGGCAAGGACCTGCCTCTCTATTATACCGCCTACAGCGCCTGTTTCCGGGCGGAGGCGGGAGCGGCGGGCCGCGATACCCGCGGTCTGATTCGGCTGCATCAGTTCAACAAGGTCGAGATGGTCAAATTCACCAAACCGGAAGATTCTTATGCGGAACTGGAAAAACTGACCCTTAATGCGGAAAAAGTGTTGCAGCGTCTGGAACTGCCGTACCGCACCGTATTGCTGTGCACCGGCGACATGGGCTT
>DCTI01000089.1:0-1040 GCA_002329525.1 Negativicutes bacterium UBA1444 | reverse complement strand
CAGGCCCGCCGGGCGGAAATCAAGTTCCGCCGCGAGCCGAAAGCCAAGCCCGAATACGTGCACACCCTCAATGGGTCCGGCGTCGCCATCGGCCGGACCGTGGCCGCCATCCTGGAAAACTATCAACAGGAGGACGGGTCGGTGGTCGTGCCGGACGCCCTGCGCCCCTATATGGGCGTGGATGTGATCCGGTAGGTCGCGGCAGGGCTGTCGTCCGCCGGGTCTCTTCACAGCAAATCGAAAGACCGTCGCCGTCCAATGGGATTGGAAGGGCGACGGTCCTTTTTCATTGGGCTACAAAATCTTAAAGTATTTCCGCATCTTATCAAAGGAACGCTTCTTGTGCAAATACATCAGCTCACGCATGGCCTGACGGTTTTTATCCTTGATATAGGAGAGCATTTCCGCGTGCTCCTTCGGCGAATCTTCCAGCACTTCCGGGAAAAACTGAAATACCATGCGCATCCGTTTCTCGGATTCCATCATTTCAAAAATCGTGTCGATCAGGATTTGGTTGCCGCTGGTCTCAATGATCAGGCGATGAAACGCTTTGTTCATTTCCCCGTACTTGGCGATATCTTTCCGCCCCAAAGCCAGCAACGAATCGTCATGATATTTTTCCAGCCGGGCGATGACCGCCGGATCGGCATTTTCCACCGCCAGCTCCGCCGCGAATGGTTCGAGGCATTCCCGCATTTCCAGCATGTCCTGGATACTCTTCGGTGAAAAACTGGCGACGCGGGAGCCCACATGGGGAACCGTTTCGACTAGGCCTTCCGCGCTCAGTTCTTTTAACGCCTCACGCACCGGAATATCGCTGACACCGTACTCGGCAGAAATTTGTTTGATGATCAGATGCGAGCCCGGGTCAAACTCGCCTTCCAGGATTTTGCGCCGCAGCTCTTGATAGACGGAGGCGGATTTGGTCATGGGTGAAATCGGCATATTATGCAACACCTCGAGAACTTCTGTCCGCATGGTCTGTCAGCGCGGTACCGCCCCAACGACATGCTAATTATAAAATATATAATATGCCGAAA
>DCTI01000144.1:546-3237 GCA_002329525.1 Negativicutes bacterium UBA1444 | reverse complement strand
AGCCGGCTGGCTGGGCCGCAAGACCGGCCGCGGCTTCTATGACTATTCGAAATAACGGGAAAGGGTGAAATACAGGATGAAAAGCTTTAAAAACCTTTTGTTCGAAAACCAGGACGGAATCGGCATTCTTACCATGAACCGGCCGGCGGCCCTTAATGCGCTGAACGCCGAAACCGTCGGCGAACTGGGCGAGGCCCTGGGTGAAATCGGCAAGGATGCTTCCGTGAAGGTCCTGATTCTCACCGGCGCCGACCGGGCCTTCGTAGCCGGGGCGGACATCAAGGAAATGCTGCCGATGACGGCGGCGCAGGCCCAGGCTTGGTGCCAGGCGGCGCAAGGCGTGTTCAACCAACTGGAAACCATGCCGCAGCCGGTCATCGCCGCGATCAACGGTTTTGCGCTCGGCGGCGGCTGCGAGCTGGCCATGGCCTGCGATATCCGCCTCGCTTCCGACAAGGCCAAGTTCGGCAAACCGGAAGTCTCGCTCGGCATTATTCCGGGATTCGGCGGAACCCAACGGTTGCCCCGGCTGGTCGGCAAGGGGATCGCGAAAGAACTGATCTACACCGGGGATATGATCGACGCGCTGGAAGCGTGGCGCATCGGCCTGGTGAACAAGGTAACGACCGCCGAAGAACTGTTGCCGACGGCCAAGGCCATGGCGCAGAAAATCATGTCACGCGGTATTTTCGCCGTGCAGATGGCCAAATCGGCGATCCACAACGGCCTGAACACCGACCTGGCGACCGGCTCGAACTACGAAGCGGCGCTGTTCGGCGTGACCTGCGCCACAGAAGACAAAAAGGAAGGCATGACTGCCTTCGTCGAAAAACGCAAACCGGTATTTCCCGGGAAATAAAACGGTCAGAAATAGCGCCCCTGTATGTTTGCATACAGGGGCGTTTTGCCGAGAGGAGAAAGACGTGTCGAAATATGCGCCTTTGAAGCGGGACGCCTGTGCGCTCGTCGTGATCGATGTTCAGGAAAAATTGTTGCCGGCCATCAATGATTTTGCCTCGGTTCTCGACCGGGCGGTGAAGATGGTGACGGCCGCGCACACGATGAACGTGCCGGTACTGTTTACCCAACATTACACGCCCGGGCTGGGGGCGACGCACGAAGCTTTGCGAAACCTGCAACCGGACTTCACCTATGTCGAGAAAAACATTTTTAACAGTTTTGCCGTGCCGGAATTTGTCAGCCAGCTGACGGCGCTGAAAGTGGAGACCTTGGTGATGCTGGGGATTGAAGCACACATCTGTCTGATGCAGAGCGCACTTGCCGCCTTGGAGCACGGATACGGCGTCCATGTGCTCGCCGATGCGTCGGGGTCCCGTAAACCGGCCAACAAGGAACTCGGGCTGGAACGCCTCCGCCAGGCGGGCGCGATCATCAGCGGAACCGAACTGACGATTTATGAGTGGATGACCCGCTCCGACTCCGACGACTTCCGCGCCCTGCGGAATCTGTTGAAATAAGGGGGCTGCGAAATGGAACTGTTGCAGGCCATCAAGGGGCGGCGGACGATCCGTCGGTTCAAGCCTGAACCGGTGCCCCGTGAACTGCTGGAAAGGCTGATCCAGGAGGCGATGTGGGCGCCTTCCGCCATGAACACGCAGCCATGGAAGTTTATCGTTTTGACCGGCCAGGCCCGACAGGGATTGATAGCCATCGCAGAAGGCTGCATCGATCAGTTGGACGAGCGGATGAAAACCCTGTTCAACGAGAAGATGCGGGGAATGGTGCGCGGCTACTTCCGTGATTGCGGCGGCGCGCCGGCCATTGTGGCAGTGGTGTCTTCTTTGCCGCCGGAGGAGGTTTATCAAAAGGGCAGCCTGTTTTCCAGTTGCGCCGCCCTGCAGAATTTTCTGCTGTTGGCCCATGAGGCGGGACTCGGCGCCTGCTGGATGACGGGGCCGTTGTGGGTGGAGCAGGCGATTTTATCGTACCTCGGTTGCCCGGACTGGGGGCTGGTCGGCATCACGCCGATAGGTTGGCCGGACCAGAGCCCGCCGGTGCCGCCACGCAAACATGAGACGATCGAGTGGCGCGACTGAGGCGACGCCGGTTAAGGCCTTCATCTTGTAAAAAGAATAAGAACCCCTTGCGGCAGTTTGCGACTAACACACCTGCTGCAAGGGGTTCTTGCTTTTTTCCAAGACTATCCTTTGACTTTGTTCAAATAACGGTAGATGGTCGCTTCAGAAAGCTGCATCCGCTTGGCCAGTTCACTCAGGCCGCCTTTTAGCAGAAATAATCCATGTTCATTGGAACGTTTGACGACGTCGATTTTTTCCTCCACTGACATTCGCTCCGGCGACACGGGGATTTCTTTGAGCACTTTGTCGATAATGGCGTTTAAGACATCATCAATGGATTCTGGCAGGTTTTCGAAGACGTCGATCGTTTCGGCGATGGGTGAAGCCGCAGGAACAACCGGCTCCTGCGCGCCGATCATTTCATCGATAAATTTTCTGGTTTCCATGAGTTTGGATATATCCAGGTTGACGCAAAGCACGCCGATAATTTTGTCATTGGCATCCTTGATGAAATAGCTGCCCGAGCGGCAAGTCGCATTGTTTTTTAGGCGAGCGTTGTAGTTGGAGATGAAGGGTTGATTTCCTCGCAAACCATCTTTCATGACTTTCAGCACCAGATCGGTCAGGGGACCGCCGACGCTGCGGCCACTGA
>DCTI01000144.1:0-497 GCA_002329525.1 Negativicutes bacterium UBA1444 | reverse complement strand
ACGAGAGGAATATAGGGTGCCAGTGGGTTCATGATTAAATGCCTCCCTATAAAAAATGGTAATAAAAAATTTTTTTGGTGATGATATTTTAACACGGCAATAGCGGGAATGCAAAATCAAGGTAATTTTGAGCATTAAATTAATCAAAAGTTCGGGATGCCTTCAGAAATGGCAAGATATTGTTGTCGGGAAGACGTTATTAAAGGGCGTTGCAACAAATTCTCCGACGCTGCGCGACGAAAAGCGGTTCTTGACAAAACTCACGAAGTTGATAAAATTAGACACAGCAAGAGAAAAAATTATTAGCTTGATAAAATTTAATTATAGTCTGCGTTTTTTATTGAGGAGGACGATACGTTGGACGGTCAAGGGTTTTCCCGGCAATGTATCCGCTTTGCCACGGACCTGGAATGGCAAAGCATTCCGACGAATACGCGTGAACATGCCAAGCAATGCCGCCGGCTGTGCCGGCCAAAATGTAAGTGACTGCGGTGAGT
>DCTI01000209.1 GCA_002329525.1 Negativicutes bacterium UBA1444 | reverse complement strand
GGTTGGGCGGCATGCTGACCAACTTCCAGACGATTCAGCGCCGGGTCGCCCGATTGCGTTACCTGGAAGACATGGATGCCAACGATGGCTTCGCCGGTTTGCACAAAAAGGAAATCCTGCAACTGCGGCATGAAATGGAGCGGTTGCAAAAGTTCCTCGGCGGCATCAAGAACATGAATAAACTGCCGGGTGCGCTGTTTGTCATCGACCCCCGGAAAGAAGAGATTGCCGTGCAGGAAGCCCGGAAGCTGGGTATTCCGGTGGTCGGGATTGTTGATACCAACTGCGACCCNNGACCCTGATTTGATCGATTACGTGATTCCGGCGAACGACGATGCCATCCGCGCCGTGAAATTGCTGACTGCCCGTATGGCCGACGCAATTTTGGAAGGTCGCCAGGGCGAACAGATGGAAGACGTGGAAGAAGCCGTAGAAACGGCGACCGAGGAAGCGGAAAATTAATATTTTGCGTTCGTGATTAGGAGGAATATGATATGATATCGGCACAGCAAGTGAAAGAACTTCGCGAAGCGACCGGCGCCGGCATGATGGACTGCNNGAAAAAGCCGTTGACTACCTCCGGGAAAAGGGATTGGCGGCTGCGGCCAAGAAAGCCGGCCGAATCGCCGCTGAAGGTATTGTGGAAGCATACATCCACGGCGGCGGCAAGATCGGGGTCATGATTGAAGTCAACTGTGAAACGGACTTTGTGGCCAAAACCCCGGAATTCCATTCCTTCGTACGTGATCTGGCCATGCAGGTGGCGGCGGCAAATCCTTCCTATCTCTGTCGCGATGAAGTTCCGGCCGACATTTTGGAGCATGAGCGGGAAGTTCTGAAAGCACAGGCCCTGAATGAAGGGAAGCCGGCGAAGATCATTGATAAAATGGTGGAAGGCCGGGTCGAAAAATTCTACAAAGAAAACTGCCTGTTGGAACAGGCTTTCATCAAGGACCCGGATCAGTCGGTAACGGACCTTGTGAACGCTCAGATTGCCAAGATCGGCGAAAACATTGTGGTTCGCAGATTTGTTCGGTATCAGATGGGCGAAGGTCTGGAAAAGAAGGTTACCGATTTTGCTGCTGAAGTCGCCAGCGCAGTAAAAAAATAATACGAAACCCAAGAGAGAACACGATTGTGTTCTCTCTTTTTGGAAGGAATTCCAATCTCGTCGTAGAATTATATAGAGAAGCGAACGGGGGTTTTGTTTTTGGAGCAAAAAACATTCAGACGGGTTGTACTGAAACTTAGCGGCGAAGCGTTAGCCGGCGAAAAAGGCTACGGGATCGATCCAACTGTTGTGGATTCGGTAGCGCAACAAGTCAAGGAAACGGTTCAGAATGGTCTGCAGGTGGCCATCGTTGTCGGCGGCGGCAATATCTGGCGCGGTCTGGCGGGAAGCTCCCGCGGGATGGACCGGGCAACCGCTGATTACATGGGCATGTTGGCTACTGTGATCAATTCTTTGGCCTTGCAGGATGCTTTGGAACAATGTTCCGTCGACACGCGGGTGCAAACTGCTATCGAAATGCGGCAAATCGCCGAGCCTTATATTCGGCGGCGGGCAATCCGCCACCTGGAAAAAGGCCGGGTTGTTATCTTTGCTGCAGGAACGGGCAATCCCTATTTTTCGACCGATACGACTGCGGCCTTGCGGGCGGCGGAGATTGAAGCGGATGTCATCCTGATGGCGAAGAAAAATGTCGATGGCGTATACGACAGTGACCCCCAACTTAACCCGGAGGCAACCAAGTTTGAGGAATTGAAGTACCTGGAAGTGATTCAACGCGGCCTCGGAGTGATGGACACAACTGCGACATCGTTATGTATGGATAATGATATCCCGATTATTGTGTTTGGCATCGATGAACCAGGAAATATTGTCAAGGCAGCCTTGGGGGAACCAATCGGGACTGTTGTGGGAGGGAATTGAGCATGCCGATCAAGGCGATTTATGCGTCCCATGAGGAACGGATGAAAAAAGCAATTGAAGTGTTGCGGCGCGAATATTCATCTCTGCGCGCAGGTCGGGCGACGACCGGCCTGCTGGACAAAATAACCGTCGATTATTATGGCGCGCAGTCGCCGATCAATCAGGTGGCGAATATTTCAATTCCGGAACCGCGGACGATTGTAATTCAGCCGTGGGATAAAAAGATGCTGCCGGCGATTGAAAAAGCCATTTTAAAATCGGACCTGGGCTTGACGCCGAATAACGATGGCATGGTAATCCGGCTGATTTTGCCGCAATTGACGCAGCAGAGACGGCAGGAACTTACCAAGTTGGTCCATAAGGGAGCGGAAGACAGCCGGGTGGCGATCCGGAATCTGCGTCGGGATGCCAACGAGGCTCTGAAAAAGGTGGAAAAGGACAAGGCAGCCTCGGAGGATGAAGTGAAAAAGGCACAGGAAGAGATTCAAAAACTGACGGATAAATTTATCAAGGAAGTCGATCAAGTGATGGCTGTAAAAGAAAAGGAAATCATGGAAGTCTGATGGCCTTGCCGGATGTTTTGATGTTGCCAGTTGCCGCAGCGGTTAAGGTTCTGAATGATGCGGGCCATACGGTTCGCCTCGTCAAAACCGACCCGTGTTCGAATAAATTTCCGTTAATGGGTGATTACCAGTATGTATTGCGCCAGACATTTTCCGAAGGCGTTTGCTACTTGGTGGTTGCGGCAAAAATGGGAAAGGAGGTGCAATGAGAATTGGCTTATAAAATTACCGACACCTGTGTTTCGTGTGGCACTTGTGCATCAACCTGCCCGGTTGGCGCGATCAAGGAAGGCACTCCCTACGTTATCCAAGAAGACGTATGCGTTGAGTGTGGAGCTTGTGCGGCGGTTTGCCCCGTATCCGCAATTGAGGCTCCTTGATCGAAACCCCCTCTTCGCGAGGGGGTTTCCCCTTACTGGGACCGAAAAGGAGAGATGGTCTTGAGCCCGAAGTTTTGGCAACGCCGCAAATCCTCGCCGGCTGACGAGCCGCTTTTGTTATTGCCGGAGAAAATGCCGCAACATGTGGCAATCATTATGGACGGAAATGGGCGTTGGGCGCAAAAGCGGGGATTGCCGCGCACTTTTGGCCACAAGGCGGGTGCGGAAGTTCTCCGTTCCATTTTGACAGATGCCTCGGAACTTGGTATAAAATATTTGACAGCTTATGCGTTTTCCACCGAAAATTGGCGTCGTCCCCACGACGAAGTCGACTTTTTGATGGACCTGTTTTCTACTTACCTTGACAATGAAGTGGACGCTTTGATCGCACAACAGGTGAAGTTGCGGTTTATTGGCAGTCAGGAACGGTTGAGCCCGGCTCTGTGTCAACGCATTGCGGAAGCAGAGAAACGTACTGCGGCGGGAACCGGAATTACTTTGAATTTGGCGGTGGATTACGGTGGACGGGCTGAAATCGTTCGAGCCGCCCGCTTACTGGCTCAAGATGTGCTGGACGGTCAGAGGGCCGTGTCGGAGATTGATGAATCCCTGTTTTCCGAATATCTGTTCACGCAGGGACAACCGGATCCGGATCTGTTGATCCGTCCCGGCGGCGATCTGCGGATCAGCAATTTTTTGCTTTGGCAGTTGGCATATGCCGAATTATGGGTTACAGATGTGCTGTGGCCGGATTTTACCCCGGCGGAGTTTCGTCGGGCCATTCGGGACTATCAAAAGCGGGATCGTCGTTTTGGCGGCTTAACGCCCCAAAAATAGGAGGAGAATCGTACTGGGAACGCGAATATTGACCGCGCTGGTCGCCACACCGATTGCGCTCTATGTGTTTTGGCAAGGTGGAACCGTCTTTGCGGCGGGGATGTTGTTTTTGGCATTGGCGGCCTGGTTTGAATATAAACAGATGATGGAGCAAAAATCCTTCCATCCGGCAACCATTTTGGGTGGTGTTTGCGTGGCGGTCATGATTGTCATTTCTTGGTGGCATGGCCTGGCGCAATTGACACCGCTTTCTTTTGCCATACTGTTTTTGATTCTGTCTTTGACTGTCATACAGTGTAAATCTTTCGCCATGTCGGATGCCGCGTATAATCTGCTTGGTATTTGCTATATTGGGATTCCGTTCGCCCATTTTATCGCCTTGCGGCTTTTTCCCGACACGATCGGCATGCAGTTTTTTGCGCTGGCCATGCTCGGCACCTGGGCTTGCGATACGGTGGCCTATTTTGGCGGAACACGCTGGGGGCGCCATAAATTGTGCCCATCCGTCAGTCCGGCCAAGAGTGTCGAAGGAGCGATTTTCGGTTTTGGCGGTTGCCTGGCGGTGACGTTGATCTGCGGTCACTACCTGCAAATTCCTTGGCAACATGGTCTGGCAAGCGGCGTTATCATCGGGGTCACCTGTCAATTGGGCGATTTGGTGGAATCGGCCATCAAGCGCCATATGGGCGTCAAGGACTCGGGCCGTTTTTTCCCCGGACACGGCGGTGTGCTTGACCGGGTTGACAGTCTTTTATTTTCCGTTCCCGCGGTATATTATTATCTTATCTTCTTCGTGAGCCGTTAAGCAGATGGAAGGAGTTCCCTGATGATAAATGTCGCCATCCTCGGTAGCACCGGTTCCATTGGTACGCAAACGCTGGAGGTCATCGCCGCCAACCCGGACCTGTTCCGGGTTCGCGTTTTGACGGCTTACTCCAATCATAGCTTGTTGCGTCAACAAATCGAAAGGTTCCGCCCTGACTTTGCGGTACTGACCTCAGACAGGGCCGCGCAGACATTTCGGGAGGCGGGGGTTCCTGCCGGTTTGCGGTTTGCGCAGGGGGAAGGCTGTCTGCTGGAAGCGGCGGCCTACCCGACAGCCGATATCGTAGTCAATTCTCTGGTCGGCTTCGCCGGACTGGCGCCGTCGATCGCCTGCATCAACGCCGGTAAGACATTGGCGATCGCCAACAAGGAAACCCTGGTGGCGGCCGGCGATCTGGTGATGAAGCTGGCTGCGGCCAAACAGGTGAAAGTCGTGCCGGTCGACAGTGAGCATAGCGCCATTGCCCAATGCCTGGCCGGAGAAACAGCATCGGCGGTCAAACGTTTGCTGCTGACCGCCTCCGGCGGACCGTTTCGCGGCCGCAAACTGCCGGAGATCGCGCAAGTTTCGCTGGCGGAATGCCTGAAACACCCCAACTGGTCGATGGGACGAAAAATCACCATCGATTCGGCGACACTGATGAATAAAGGTCTGGAAGTCATCGAGGCTCGCTGGCTGTTTGACGTTGATTATGAAAGGATCGATGTGGTGGTTCATCCCCAGAGCATTGTGCATTCCATGGTGGAATTTGTCGACGGCTCCGTCAAGGGGCAGCTGGGTTTGCCGGACATGAAGCTGCCCATCCAGTATGCACTGAATCAGGGCGTGCGCCTGGACTCGGCGTTTACCCGGCTGGATTTCACCCAGGCGCTGACGCTGACTTTCGAGCCGCCGGATCTGGATACGTTTCGGGCCTTGCCGTTGGCATATGAGGCTGGCCGACGGGGCGGCACGTTCCCCTGCGTCATGAACGCCGCCAATGAAATCGGCGTGCAGGCGTTCATTGACGGAAAAATTGGCTTCGTCGGCATGTATGACGTTGTCGAACACGTTTTGAACCAGCATCAAGGGAGTTCTTCGCCTGATTTGGCGGCATATATGGCGGCGGACGACTGGGCGCGGCAGGCCGCGGAAAAATATATCAACAAGGTGGTACGCTGATGCTCATCACGGTGGTAGCAACCGTTTTCGTTTTTGGAATTCTTGTTTTGGCGCACGAGTTTGGCCATTTTATCACGGCCAAGCTGACTGGTATGCGGGTCAGTGAGTTTGCGATCGGGTTTGGGCCGAAACTGCTGTGGAAGCAGCGGGGAGAAACCGAATATTCCATCCGGGCGATTCCGCTGGGCGGCTACAATAAAATCGATGGAATGGACCCGGAAGAAGAACAGGACGAACGCTCGTTTTCCAGCAAGCCGGTCTGGGCCAGGGCCTTGGTGATCGCGGCCGGGTCCTGCATGAATTTTGTGCTGCCGGTGCTTCTGTTTATGGTTGTGTTCCTTTGGAACGGGATTGAAACGGTTTCCGACAAGCCGGTGATCGGTTCCCTGATTCCGGGGAAACCGGCTGTGCAGTCTGGCATAACGCCCGGCGATACGGTTTTGAAGGTTAATGGCGCCGCCATCGACACTTGGCGCCAAGTGGTTGAAAAAATCCGTGTCTCCAAGGACTCTTTGGAACTGGAAGTTCGGACGAAGGACGGACGGACCCGGACCGTGACGATGATCCCGGAAATCGACAGCAAATCGGGACGGGCATTGATTGGCATCGTGCCGGTGATCGACCGGCAAGTGCCAGGATTTTTCGAGGCGGCATCCATGTCGGTCAGCCATACGTATAATATTGCCGGCAAAATGCTGGTGGGGCTAGGGCAGATGTTCTCCGGCAAAGCGGAAGCCGATATCGCCGGCCCGATCGGCGTTATGCGGCTTACTGGCGAGATGGCGCAACTGGGGTTCATCCCACTGTTGCAGTTCGCGGCCTTTCTCAGTATCAACCTGGGGCTGATCAATCTGTTGCCTGTACCGTTGCTGGATGGCGGGCACATCGTGACGCTGCTGGTGGAGGCGATTCGGCGCAAACCTCTGAACGCCTCGCAGATCCGCTATACGCAGATGGTGGGAATGGCCCTGTTGGGACTTTTAATGCTGTTTGCCACGTTTAAGGATTTGCTTCGCCTGAATGTTTTTTGACAGGAGTTTTGTGATGAAAGAATTTCCGGTTCGTAAACTTACCCGGTCTCTGCAAATCGGCAAGGTGGGTGTGGGCGGAAACCAGCCGATTTCCGTGCAGTCCATGACAACGACGAAAACGGCGGATGCCGCGGCTACCATCGAACAAATCCGACAACTGGCGACAGCCGGCTGCGAGATTGTTCGGGTGGCGGTACCGGACATGGCCGCCGCCCGAGCTGTGTCGACAATCAAAGAATCCGCCGCTATACCGGTGGTGGCGGATATTCATTTCGATTACCGCCTGGCTCTCGAAGTCATTGCCCGCGGCATTGACGCATTGCGACTGAATCCCGGCAACATTACCGATCAGGAGCAGGTCAAGACGGTTGTAAGGGCGGCGAAGGAGAAGAAGATCCCGATTCGTATCGGCGTGAATGCCGGTTCCCTGGACAAAGCGATGCTGGAGAAACACGGCGGCCACGCCACACCGGCCGCCTTGGTGGAAAGTGCGCTGCAACATGTGACAATTCTGGAGCAACTGGATTTTCACGACATCAAGATTTCGCTGAAGGCAAATGATGTCCCGTTGACCATCCAGTCTTATCGGCTGATGTCGGAACGGGTCGATTATCCGTTGCACCTGGGCGTCACGGAAGCGGGTACGCCCCGGGTCGGCATCATCAAGTCCGCCGTGGGGATCGGCGCATTGTTGGCGGAAGGGATCGGCGACACGATCCGGGTTTCGTTGACTGCCGATCCGGTCGAAGAAGTCCGGGTTGCCCGTGACATTCTCCAATCCCTGGGGCTGCGACAATTTTCGCCGACGTTGGTTTCCTGCCCGACTTGTGGCCGCTGCAACATCGACCTGATTGCGCTGGCGACGAAAGTCGAGGAACGCCTGGCCACCCTTTCGCGACCACTGACGGTCGCCGTAATGGGGTGCGTCGTGAACGGGCCCGGCGAAGCCCGCGAAGCGGATGTAGGGATTGCCGGCGGCAAGGGTGAGGGGATTTTGTTCCGGAAAGGCCAAATTGTCGCCAAAGTACCGGAAGAACAACTGATGGAAGTATTATTCGCAGAAATGGACCGACTTGACAAGGGGGAAATTCAATCATGAAAATGTCGAATCTGTACGCGCCGACGTTGCGGGAAGTGCCCGCCGAAGCCGAAGTGGTGAGCCATCAGTTGATGTTGCGTGCCGGGATGATCCGTAAGGCCACCGGTGGTGTTTATTCGTATTTGCCGCTGGCTTGGCGCACCTTGCGCAAGATCGAGCAGATCGTACGGGAAGAAATGGATGCCAAAGGCGGTCAGGAAATTGCCATGCCGATTGTTCAGCCGGCTGAGATCTGGCAGCAGACCGGCCGCTGGGATGTATACGGCGACGAGATGTTTCGCCTGAAAGACCGGCACCAGCGAGATTTCTGCCTAGGGCCGACCCATGAGGAGATGGTCACCACCCTGGTCAAGGCGGATGTCCGTTCCTACCGGCAGTTGCCACTGCTCGTCTATCAGATCCAGAACAAATACCGGGACGAGATCCGGCCGCGGTTCGGTCTGATGCGGGGCCGGGAATTCATCATGAAGGATTTGTATTCCTTCGACCGGGATGCGGCGGGCTTGGATATCAGCTACAAAAAAATGTACGACGCTTACACGAAAATCTTTAGCCGGTGCGGACTCACTTTCCGGCCGGTGGAGGCCGACCCCGGCGCCATCGGTGGCAGTGGCACCCATGAATTCATGGTGCTGGCGGATTCCGGCGAAGCCGCCATCGCCTATTGCGAAGGCTGCGATTATGCCGCCAATGTGGAAAAGGCGGAGCTGCAACCGATTCCTTCAATCGGGGAAGCAAGCCTTCCTGTTGTGGAAAAGGATACTCCCGGCCAGCGTACGATCCAGGATATTGCCAATTTTCTCGCCATTACGCCGGACCATTTGGTCAAGTCCCTGGCCTACATGACGGAAAAGGGGCCGGTACTGGCCCTGGTTCGCGGCGACCACGAGGTCAATGAGATCAAACTGTTGAATTTGTTGAACGTGCTGCAACTGGAACTGGCCGGCGAAGCGGACATCCGCCAGACTTTCCATAGTGTCCCGGGGTATATCGGACCGATTGGACTGACTGGTGTAACCATTGTCGCCGACGCCAGCGTAATGAATATGGTGAATGTTGTCTGCGGCGCTAATGTCGAAAACAAACATTTGATCCAAGTGACACCGGCGCGGGACTTCAAACCGGACCATATCGTCGATCTGCGGCTGATCAAGGAAGGCGATCCCTGCCCGCGCTGCGGCGAACCGGTTCGTACTGCCCGCGGGATTGAAGTGGGACAGGTCTTCAAGCTTCATACCAAATATTCCAAGTCGCTGCAGGCCACCTATCTGGATGAAAATGGCCAGGAAAACCTGATGCTGATGGGTTGCTATGGTGTCGGCGTCAGCAGGACCATGGCGGCAGCCATTGAACAACATCACGACGCCGATGGCATCATTTGGCCGGCGGCAATTGCCCCTTATCATGCGGTGATTGTGCCGATCAACATCAAAGATGAAGCGCAGATGGCGCTGTGCGAACAATTGTATGCCGAGTTGACCGCGGCCGGAGTGGAAACGGTTCTGGACGACCGCGACGAACGTTCGGGCGTCAAGTTCAAAGACGCCGATTTGATTGGCTTTCCGCTACGAATCACCGTCGGGCCCAAAGCTCTCAAGGAAAACGCGGTCGAGGTCAAAAACCGGCGTACCAAAGAGACAACATTATTTCCGTTGGGCGGGCACGTGGAACAAATTTGTCGGTTGCTGGCGACTCTCTGAGATAAACTGTTTGATTTTTCAGGGTGAGGTGTCAGGATTTGACGTATTGTATTGCTCCGGACGATAAAAATATATTGCGCAGAATTACTCAGCAGCTGCCGTTATCGGCAGCTGCTAAGTTCGTGTTGAACCAGAGCCGGATTGACTCGATCACCATCGATCAGCAAACGGGAAACTGCCGCTTGATTCTCTGCGTGCCGGAATTGCTGGCCGGGCAGGATCTGAGGCAGATCACCGGATTTTTGCAGGAAGCGACCTGTCTGTCCTCCTTGATCATTGAGCAGCGGTGCATCAACAATGCCGCTTCGCTGTGCGAACAGAAGAAATATTTGATCCAGGAGTTCCCCAACGCTTCGCCATTGGCCCGTCGGGCTTTGCTGGCGGCCGATTGGCAATGGAACGAACATCGACTGCTCATCACCTTGCGGCGCCTTTTGGAGCAGGATGTGTTGCAGCGGGAGGCATTCGAGACGGAGTTTTCCTCCTTTATAAGGGACCGATTTGGGATTTCCCTTGAGCTGTCAGTGGGGGTCGAAGAGGATCCGACTTGCTATAACGAATTGGATTGCCTGCTTCAATCATTGCCGCAGGAAACCGGCGACGCGGCCTCAGCCGCCACTGCTGCGGACGCCGGTAAAGGGGAAAAGGCGATTCTGGGGTCGCTGATCAAGGGCAAGACTATGGAAATTCGAGAAATCACCGAAGAACAGCGCGGCGTCATCGTTGAGGGAAGAGTGAGAAATTTTGAACTTAAAGAATTGAAAAGCGGCCGCTGCCTGTTGTCGTTCGACGTAGAAGATGAAACCTGCGCGATCAGTTGCAAGAGCTACTTCGAAAATTTGGCGGAGGCAGCAAAAAAAACGGAGGCGCTTAAAGAAGGCATTACTGTAAAGACCAAGGGAACGGTGATGTTTGACAAGTATGTGCGGGAATTGGTTTTGCAACCCGACCATATCACCAAAACCGCCACGCCGGTGATTACGGATAGCCGAACCGAAAAACGGGTAGAACTGCATGCCCATACGCAGATGAGCACCATGGATTCCGTGGTTCCCATTGAAATGCTGATTGCCACGGCAGAACAGTATGGACATTCCGCCGTGGCCATCACTGACCACGGCGTGATCCAGGCCTTCCCGACTGCGCAAAAACTGACGCGCAAGAGCAAAATCAAAGTGATTTACGGCATGGAAGGTTACCTGTTCGATGAAGACATCAGCCGGAGTTATCACATTATCATTCTGGCCCGCAATACGATCGGACTGCGTAATTTATATCGCCTGGTCTCTCTTTCGCATATCAAATATTTTCATCGGACGCCGCGGATTCCCCGGTCGGCACTCGTGGAGTTCCGCGAAGGACTCATCCTGGGTTCCGCCTGTGAGGCCGGCGAATTGTACCGGGCCATGCTCAATGG
>DCTI01000128.1 GCA_002329525.1 Negativicutes bacterium UBA1444 | reverse complement strand
ATCCAAAAAGCGGTCCAGGCAATGGAAACGGCCAAAGGGGCGGTCCGGACCGGCATTGAAGTCGTGAACGCCGCCGGTGTGACCTTCCGGGACATTTCCCAACTGACGGACGAAGTATCTACACAGATCACCAACGTTTCGGCAGGGATCGGCGAGATTGCCAAAGGCAGCGAAAACATCGTGACATCGGTCCGCGATATCGAGAACGTGAGCAAACAATCGGCCGGACAATCGCAGAACGTGTCGGCGGCGGCCGAAGAGCTGACGGCCTCCATGACTGAAATCTCGACATCCAGCCAGAACCTGGCCAAGATGGCCCAGGAACTACAGGCAGCCGTGGACAAATTCAGCATGTAGCGGCGAACCTGGGCCGGAGCACCGTTCTTGCAACTGTTCCGGCTCACTATTTCTCTCGATGTCATTGCTATGGGGCGAGGTTGTCGTAACCAGCATTTGGGAGTACAATGTCTATAACAGGGGATAAATGCGAAAGCTTCTTATTGTCACTGACGATTGCCTTCACAGCATGATCATAGGCGGGTGAATCGATGAAACTGGGGACACGGATTGCCATATCGCACTCCCTATTCGGCTTGATCGCTATATTTGCGATTTATCTGCTGGTGGATCAGGTTTGGGTAAAAACCTTTGACCAGCTGGAACAAAAAGCGGTCCAGGAAAATGTCAACCGGGCCCGTCTCATCTGGAACAAGGAGCAAAAGACTCTGCAGTCGATCGTAGGCGACTGGGCGCCGTGGGATGACCTGTACGAGTTTGCCCGGAATCCGCAAAACCGGAAATTCGTGGTCGATAACCTGCCGGATTCGGCCATGGTCAATTTGCGGATCGACGGCGTCGCGGTCACGGATCCGGCGGGGCGGATCCTGTTCGCCAAAACCATCGATACCGCGCAGAAACAGGAAATACCGGTTTCCGCCGAAATATATCGCCATATCCGGCCGGAGCAATTGTTTTTTACCGACTTACAGGGGGATCGATCCGCCACCGGCATCGTCTGGATGGAGAACATGCCGGTTCTGCTCGCAGCGCAACGGATCCTGAAGAGCGACAAAACTGGCGACAGTCCCGGCATATTGATCTTTTTACGCAAGGTCGATGCCGATCTGCTGGCGGAAATCACGGAAATCGTCCAGGCGACGGTGCGGGTCGAAACCGGGGAAACCTACCGAACCTTGGTCAATGAAAATGATAACCGGGACCTGGAAACAAAGGCGGCGGCTGCCATCCAGTTACTGCTGCCCATGCGGGACATTTATGGCAACATTCCCTTCATCTTGGTGGTCGAGACCTCCCGCTCGCTGTCGTTTGAAATTCAACGGCATCTGCGCTATTTTGTGGCGGTATTGATCGGCTTGATCGCTCTGATTGTATTCCTGTCCATCGTTGACTTGAACCGGATGGTGGTCCGGCGCCTCGAAAATATNNCGGTGGATAGCGTCGACGGGTCGGTCCGCAAACTGGTGATTGAGGGCAATGATGAACTGACCCAGGTCACGGTGAGCATGAATCAGATGCTGGAACGCATCGCGAAGTCGCAGCGGGAAAATGAACAGCTGAATGCGTCACTGCAGGCGGAACTGGTGGAACGGAAGCTGACGCAGCAGACATTGTTGTATTCCAGTCAGCACGACGCGTTGACGGGATTGTTTAACCGGGCCTATTTGGACGAATCACTGCAAAGGATTATCCGGAAGGGCGCCGACGGGGTGGGCGTGATTTGCTGCGACCTGGACGGCCTGAAGCTGATTAACGACACGTTGGGGCATGCGGCCGGTGACCGGTTATTGCAGCGAACCGCCGATATTCTGAAAGCGGCGGTGCCACCCTCGGCCCTGGTCGTTCGCACCGGCGGCGATGAATTCGTGATCATTTTGGCCGGCCTGGACGAAGTCAATTTGGAAGCGGTCTGCCAGAGAATTTTGGAGGCCTGCAAGGTGTCGGACTTGACGGACCTGCCGCTGCGACTGTCCATTGGCTGGCGTTATCGGGGGCACTGCGAAGCCGAATCGAACGATCTGGAAACCATGCTGCGGGAAGCTGACGACGAGATGTACCGGCAAAAACTGTCCAGCAGCCAAAGCGCCCGCAGCGGCGTTGTGCAGACGATCATGAAGATGCTGGAGATTCGGGATTTTGAGACGGAAGAACATTCTCAGCGCTTGGCCCGCCTGACTTTGGAGCTGGCCCAAAGGGTTGATTTGTCCGGGCACAGGAGAAACGACCTGCGGCTGCTGGCTCAATTCCACGACATTGGCAAAATCGGCATTCCAGACAAAATTCTACTGAAACCGGGCCCCCTTTCCCTGGAAGAACGCAAGGAAATGGAACGACATTCGGAAATCGGCCATCGGATCGCGACGGTCATTCCCGAATTGCAGCCGGTCGCCGAATTTATACTCAAGCATCATGAACGTTGGGACGGCAAAGGATATCCAATGGGGCTGAAGGGGGAGCAGATCCCTCTGGAGAACCGGATTTTGTCGATTGTTGACGCCTTCGACGCGATGACCAGCGACCGTCCCTACCGTAAAGCCATGACGGCGGCAGCGGCGGCAGAGGAACTGACTGCCTGCCAGGGCACCCAGTTTGATCCCCGTCTGACGGAGGCTTTTCTGGCCATGTTGGCGGACGAACATTACCCGGCCNNGACCCGCCGCATCGGGGCCGAAGGCTTGCGTTCGTTGACTTTGGCCGGGTCGTGCACTATAATAAATGGCAACAGCGGAACCATAGCCACGGCCCCGCCTACGGCGGGGTTTTTTAGTTTGAGGAGGATGTCAATGAACGAGAAATACGTCCCGGGAGAAATTGAACCCAAGTGGCAGCAGCAGTGGGCCGATTCAGGCGCGTTCCATTCCGAGGTGGACCGGACCAAACCTGAATATTATGTGCTCGAAATGTTCCCCTATCCGTCGGGAGCCTTGCACATGGGCCATGTGCGCAATTACTC
>DCTI01000078.1 GCA_002329525.1 Negativicutes bacterium UBA1444 | reverse complement strand
CCCGTCAGCACGAAGGTCTTGCCGGCAAATATCTGCGGCGGCAGATCGGCCGCCTGTTTTTCTTCCATGAGAACACCGGCTTGCCGCAGTTTGTCAATCAAGGCCAGATGTTCCGGATCGGCGAAATAGCCGACCACACTTTCGGCAATGCGCGGTCCGATATCGGGAATCTGGACCAGATCCTCCAGCGAAGCTTCCGTGATCGTTTCCATTTTACCATAGGCTTTCGCCAGAATCCCGGCCACCTTCGCCCCGACAAACCGGATTCCCAGCGCGAACAACAGCCGCGCCAATCCCGCCTCCCGGCTTGCGTCGATGGCCTGCACCAAGTTGGCGGCGGATTTATCGCCCAGCCGCTCCAGTTTCGCCAATTCATCGACGGTCAGGGAATACAGATCGGCGGCGTCATTGAGCAGTTCCGCGTTCAGCAACGATTCAATGATCGACGGCCCCAAGCCGTCGATATCCATCGCATCCCGCGATACGAAATGAATCAGGCCTTCCCGGGCCATCGCCGGGCAGGCGGGGTTCACGCACCGGTGCGCAGCCTCGCCCGGTTTTCTCACGACCGGCTGACCGCATTCCGGACAGGCCGGCGGCATGATGAATGCCTGCTCCGTTCCCGTCCGCTTCTCCGCCACGACGGCGACCACCTCCGGGATCACTTCGCCCGCCTTGTGGATGATGACCGTATCACCGATCCGCACGTCCTTGTCGCGGATAAAGTCTTCATTATGCAAGGTCGCCCGGCTCACGGTAGACCCGGACAGCAGCACCGGCCGCAGGATGGCGGTGGGCGTCAGCACGCCGGTCCGGCCCACACCGACAAAAATATCCTCGACAACCGTCGCGGCCTCTTCGGCCGGAAACTTCCAGGCAATGGCCCAACGCGGTTCCTTCACGGTATTGCCCAGTTCCTCCTGCAACGCCAGCGAATTGACCTTGACGACCAGGCCGTCGATATCGTAGTCCAATCCTGCCCGGCGGTCCGCCCAGCTTTCGCAATACGCGACGACCTCCTCAATGGTTGGGAAGGTCCGGTGGTGCGGATTGATCCGGAATCCGGAACGGCCCAGACCCGCCAGCACTTCGGCGTGCGTCCGGAACGGCAGCCCCTGCCGCTGGNNCCGCTGGCCGATCCCATAGGCAAAGAAATCGAGGGTCCGGTTGGCCGTTACTTTGGGGTCCAACTGGCGTAGCGATCCGGCGGCCGCATTGCGGCAATTGGCGAACAACGCCTCGCCAGCTGCCGACCGTTGCCGGTTCAGCCGGTCAAAGGCCCGGCGGGGCATGAATACTTCCCCCCGCACCTCAAAATAGGCCGGCAGGGCTTCCGACTCCTGAAGCAGAAGCGGAATGGCCCGGATGGTCCGCACATTCAACGTGACATCTTCGCCGACTTCACCGTCGCCCCGCGTCGCCGCCCGGCTGAGCCGACCGTTTTCATAAATCAGGTTGACCGCCAGCCCGTCGATTTTCAGCTCGACGATATATTCGATGGCGTCGCCGACGGCGGAACGCACCCGGTTGTCGAACGCCCGCAGTTCGCCGGCGGAAAACACGTTGCCGAGACTCAGCAGCGGCGCGGCGTGGGTTACTTTCTCAAACCCGGCCAGCGGCTGCCCGCCGACCCGTTGCGTCGGCGAATCCGCCGTCACCCACTCGGGATTCGCCGTTTCGATTTCCTGCAGTCGCCGCATCAGGCGGTCGAATTCGGCGTCGCTGATGAGCGGCGCATCCAGCACATAGTACTGATGATTGTGCCGATGCAACTGTTCGCGCAGTTCCTGCAGCTCCTGAAATTCGGTCAATTGATCATGGCGGGTATCCATCGGCTTTGCGCCTCCTGCTTTTAGTGCGCCGCTTCAACGGGCGACAGAACCGGCAAAACTATGCCTTGCGAATCGGGGCGAACTTGACGGCCAAGGCTTTGATGCCTTCGCCGGGAAAGGCGATCTTGACTTCCTGATTGTCGCCACTGCCCTTGACCTCGACGACCATGCCGACTCCCCATTTGCCATGGGCGGCTTTATCGCCGACTTTCCATTGCACAGCCGGCCCGTCGGAACCCGCGACGGCCGGTTTCGGGGGTGCCGCTGGGCGCAATATCGACGGCGCGACCGGCGACAGCTGACGCGGCGGCAAATGCAGCTGCTGGCTCGGCCCCGGCTTGATCGGCCGCTTCTGTTTTTGTTCCAGCAAGGATTCCGGAATTTCCGACAGGAACCGCGACGGGCGGTTCACCTGGACTTCGCCATAGATCATGCGGCTCTGGGCCCGGGTCAGGAAGACGTTACGCTGGGCGCGGGTGATGCCGACATAGCAGAGACGCCGCTCCTCCTCCATCTCATCCGGACTGTTCAGGGCGCGGAAATGCGGGAAGATGCCTTCTTCCATCCCGATCAGGAACACGGTCGGGAATTCCAGTCCCTTGGCCGAATGCAGAGTCATCAACATCATCCGGTCGGTTTCCAGATCGGCGGAATCGATGTCCGCCACCAGGGCCANNACCGCCACTAGGGCCACGTGGTTCAGAAACGCTTCCAGCGAATCTTCTTCGCCTTCTTCCGCCGTGATGAATTCGCGGGCCACGGTCAGCAATTCCTGCAGGTTTTCCACCCGGGCCTGCGCCTCCGGCGTTCCTTCCTGCTCCAGTTCGGCCACGTAACCGGATTCTTTCATCACCCGGGTGATCAGATCCGCCACCGATTCTTTTGCCGCCGCTTCCCGCAGATGGTCCAGCAGTCGCGCCAAATCCGTCAGGGCGTTTTTCGCCTTGGCGCCGATCGTCGTCACTGTATGCAACTGTTTGCAGACATCGTACAGGGACAGTCCCGCCTGGTCCGCCGCCGCCTGCAGGTGCCCCAGCGAGGTATCGCCGATGCCCCGGCGCGGCACATTGACGATCCGCCGGAAGCTGACCGAATCGGCCGGATTCTGGATGACCCGCAGATAGGCCAGCATGTCCTTGATTTCCTTGCGATCGTAAAATTTCACGCCGCCGACGATGGTGTAGGGAATCCCCTGCTTGAGCAGTTCTTCCTCCATCGCCCGCGACTGCGCATTGGTGCGGTAAAGCACCGCCATCCCGCCGTAGGGCTGCCGCTGCACCGTGTGCAGCCGCACGGCCTGCTCCGCCACGAACCTCGCCTCGTCGTGCTGATCGCCGGCGACATGGAGTACGAGCGTCTCGCCGGCCGGGTTCTCCGTCCACATGGTTTTCGGTTTGCGGCCGGTGTTGTTGTCGATCACGGCGTTGGCGGCGTCCANNCGGTAATTCTGCTCCAGCTTGATGACCGCCGCTTCCGGGTAATCCTTTTCGAAATCCAGAATATTGCTGATATCCGCGCCCCGCCAGCCGTAAATGCTCTGGTCCGCATCGCCGACCACGCACAGGTTGCGGTGTTTCGCCGCCAACAGCCGGGTCAGCGTGTACTGGGTATGGTTGGTGTCCTGGTACTCGTCGACCAGGATATAGCGAAACCGTTGCTGATATTTTTCCAGCACGGCCGGATATTCTTCGAGCAGCCGCACCGTCACGTTCATCAGATCGTCGAAATCCATGGCATTGTTGGCCAGGAGTTTCTTCTGATACAGTTCGTACACCGAGGCCACCCGCTGCTGATAGTAGTTGTCGGCTTGCGCGGAAAATTGCGCCGGCGTGATCAGCTGGTTCTTCGCGTTGGAAATCGTTCCGGCCACGCCGCCCACGGAAAACTGGCGTTCGGGCAGCTCCAACTCTTTCAGGCACTGCCGGACCAGCAGCTTGATGTCCCCTTCGTCATAAATGGTAAAGTGCCGGCTGTACCAACCGGTCGCTTCGACCTCCATCCGCAGAAACCGGGCGCAAAAGGCGTGAAAAGTACTCAGCCAGATTTGCCGGGCCGTCGGGCCGACGATATTTTCCACCCGCTGCTTCATCTCCGCGGCAGCTTTGTTCGTAAAAGTGATGGCCAGTATCTCCCAGGGCTTTACGCCCTGTTCCAGCAGATAAGCGATCCGGCTCGTCAGCACGCTTGTTTTGCCTGATCCCGCTCCCGCCACGACCAACAATGGTCCGTTGATATGGGTGACCGCCTCCATTTGGCAAGGGTTGAGGCGTTTCGTATAGTCGCTCCGCACTTTTTTCCTCCAGTCTGTTTTGCCGAATCCGATACGTTTACATTAGATTCTCCGCAGTTGCTCATTTTCCTGCCGAATTTTTTAGAACATATGTTTGATTTTTGTTCAGGGATTGCATATAATGTTGCTGAAAAGCACCGCCGGAAGGAGGCCGACAAGATGGATCAATTCGAAAAACTCGCTTTGCTCGGCGAAAGCGCCAAATATGACGTCTGTGCTTCTTCGTCCGCAACTCCCAAAAAATTCCCCGATGCCGACATCGGCCGCACCGTTCCCAGCGGGATCTGCCATTCGTTCACGCCGGACGGCCGTTGTGTTTCCCTGTTCAAGGTCCTGTTGAGCAACCACTGTGAAAAAGACTGCCTGTATTGCCCCAACCGGGCCGGTCGCGACGTGCCGCGCAGTCGGTTTGCGCCGGAGGAACTGGCCGGGCTGTTCATGGAATTCTATCGCCGCAACTATGTGGAAGGACTCTTCCTCAGTTCCGGCGTCCGCCACTCGACCGGACGGACGATGCAGGAACTGCTGGAGACTGTGGAAATCCTGCGGTTCCGTTATAAATTCGGCGGCTACATCCATCTGAAGATTCTGCCCGGCGCCGGGGAAGCGGAAACGGAAAAAGCCGTGGAGCTCGCCAACCGGGTCTCTCTGAACATGGAAGCGCCGACCGCCGCCCATCTGGCCCGGCTCAGTCGGAGCAAAAACTTCGCCGCCGAAATCATGGGCGGACTCAGTCGCATTTCCCGATATGTCCGCCGGCAGCCGGGCGTCAGTCACTCCACCCAGTTCATCGTCGGCGCGGCCCAGGAATCCGACCGCGACATTCTGGGTTCCACCGTCCGCCTGTATTCGGATTACGGGCTGAAACGCGCCTATTTCAGCACATTCCAGCCGGTCCCGGGCACACCGCTCGACGGGCTGTCCGGAGCGCCGCTGCTGCGGGAGCACCGTTTGTACCAGGCCGATTTTCTCTTCCGCTACTACGGGTTCCAGATGCAGGAACTGGCGTATGACGCGACCGGCAATCTGGATTTGTCGACCGATCCCAAGCAGGCCTTCGCTCTCCGGCATCCCGAACTGTTTCCGCTGGAAATCAACCGGGCCTCGCTGGCGGAATTGCTGCGCATCCCCGGCATCGGTCCCCGTTCCGCGAAAAAAATCGTTGGTTTGCGGCGGGAAGCCCAGTTCCGCGCCGTGGAAGACCTGGCCCGGATCGGTGTGGTCACCAAACGGGCGCTGCCGTTCATTCTGGTTCAGGGCAAACACTTCTCCGCGTTGCCAACCCGGCCGCGCCGCGCCAACGGGTCCGTGCAAACGAATTTATGGGGGGATGAGGCATGATCGTTTGTTCCGCCCGTCCCGACAGCCTCCTCAAGGCCGCACTGCTCAGCGAATTGACCGGTCTGCCGGTCGGTTGGCGGGATTCGGGCCAGCAGCCGGATCTGTTCGCCTTGGCCGAGAAAATCGATGCCGACACACAAAGCCTGCCCCATCTTCTCACCGACCTGGCCGATCGGACCGGCGCCGACTACAGCTGGCTCAGCCGGTCCCCGGGCCGCCGCCTGGCGCTCATGATCCTGTTCAATCTGCGCAATCAAGCACCCGATAGCGTGCCAGTCATTATCGCCGCGCTGGCCGAAGCCCTGAAATACGGCCCCGGCTACTGTCTGTGCGGCCGCGGCCGCGCCAGTGCCGTTTTTCGGCGGCGCAGCCGGGAAGTGGGCACTGAGATCCACCGGATGATGGGCCTGATCCGCTTCGAGGAAACCGCCGACGGCGTTCTGGTGGCCCGGCCCCAGCTGTTCCATCAGACCGCCGACATTCTGCTGCGCAAATTCCAGCTGCGCTATCCAGGGCGACGACTGGTGTTCATCCTGACCGACGCGGCGTTCGTGTGCGGGCAGGGACAGGTCAGGCAGATCGAAATAAAGGATTTGCCGCCCGGTTTGTTGAATTCAACAGATGATTTTTTACGTCTGTGGGAGACCTATTATCGTTCCCAATACATTCCCGCACGGAAAAACATCCGGCTGGCTTCGCATTTCATCCCCAAAAAATATTGGGACTGGCTGCCGGAAGGCAAAATTTTGGAACAGGAAGCTAAAAAGTGAAAGAAGCATTGAGTCGTGTCTGGCGGGCCATTATCGAATTTGAGCTGATCGAAGCCAATGACCGGATCCTGATCGGCCTGTCCGGCGGCAAAGACAGTTTGCTGCTCGCCTATATCCTGTCCGTGCTCCGGCGGCATTCGCCGCAACCCTTTACGATCGGCGCCTTTACCATCGACACGCGGTTTGGCGAAGAATTTCCCCGGCCGGCCTTGCAGGACTTTTGCGATCGTCTGGCGATCCCGTTCGATTCAACGACCGTGGATATTCCCCGCGCCATCGCCGCCTCCTCGTCGCAGGATGCCTGCGCGACCTGCGCCTTCTTCCGGCGGGGGGCGCTGAACCGGGTTGCCCGGGAGCACGGCTACAATAAAGTTGCCCTGGCCCATCATCATGACGATGCCGTGGAAACCTTTCTGATGAGCCTGTTTTATTCCGGCCGTCTGAAAACCTTTCTGCCGAAAACGCCGCAGGAACGCAGCGGTGTCACCATCATCCGGCCGCTCGTCTATTTTCGGGAAGCGGAAATCATCGATCTGGTCGACCGGCTCGGTCTGCAACCGCTAAAAAATCCCTGTCCCTACAACGGCAACACCAAACGTCAGGAAGCCAAGGAGCTGTTGCGCAGTTTCGAAGCCAAAGATCCGGAATACTACCGCCGGATCTCCGCCGCCATGCGGGGCGGTGACAGCGCCGAACTGTGGCCCGCTGAACCCAGCCGTTACGACCTGAAGGGAAAATATCTCAAGTTCCGGGGTTATCCATCCAAGTAAGGATCGACCGAAAAACCTGGAGGAATGGCGTGACACTCCGAAAGAAAACCCTGTTGGTCATCTGTCTGATCGTTGTCTCCTTTAGCTTGGTCCTGGTGTTATCCGCTAACCAGATTCTGCTTAGCGGCTTTTTGCTTGTGGAAACCCGCGAATCGGAAAAAAATCTGCGGCGGGCCGTGAACGCGATCAAGGCCGAAGAGGATTCGCTCGCGGCTTTTCTGGAAGATTGGGCCGTCTGGGATGATACCTATCAGTTTGTGACCGACGCTAATTCCGACTACCTCAAGAAAAACCTGACTGCGTCAACCTTTATGACTCAACGCCTCCAGCTGATGGTCTTTATGGATCCTGCCGGCCGGATTGTGCATGCGTCCCTGTTTGATCCGGCAACAAAAACAAACGGGAAAATCCCCGACAGCCTCCTTCCCCATCTGCAGCGCGGTTCCGTTCTTTTGTCCCACCCGACTGCCGACAGCACCGTGCAGGGATTGATCAATCTGCCGGAAGCCCCGCTGCTGGTTGCTTCCCGGCCAATCCTGGACAGCGAGCGCAAGCAACCGTCACGGGGAACCATGGTGATCGGCCGGTTTCTGCATTCCGCCGAACTGGCCAGGATCGCCGACAGTACGCATCTGTCGCTCTCCCTCGTTCCTTATGATGCCGCCCTGGGCCTGAGTGCGGAGAAGCCGGTTCGAATCGTGCCGGTCAGCGAAGAAACCATTGCCGGGTACTCGCTGCTTTCGGATATCTGGGGAAAGCCGGCCCTGCTGCTCAGGATAGAATCCCCCCGATCCATTTATTCACAGGGAAAACGCACCGTGCAATATTATCTGTACCTGTTGCTGGCGTTCGGAGTGCTGATCGGCCTGGTCAATCTGCTGCTGCTCAAGCAGACCGTCTTATCCCGACTGTTCCGGCTGGGTAACCAGGTGACCCAAATCGGCCGGAGCAACAATCCGTCGCTACGGGTGCAACTGGCCGGCAATGACGAATTATCCAGTCTGGCCGACTCCATCAACCGCATGCTGGCAGCGCTCGAAACAGTCCAGAACGAATTGACGGACAGTGAAGCCGCGACCAGGGCCCTGTTGGATGGGATGCCGGATTCATTGCTCCGCCTCGACCGTTCCGGGGTCATTCTCGACTTTAAATCATCGCCGCAACGGTCGACGGCCACCCCGGCCCGCCTGTTGCCCGGCAATTCCCTGGCGGAAGTATACCCGGCGGCCTTTGCCGAACAAATGTTGACGGCGCTGGCGCAAGCGTTCGCAACAAATTCAGCGCAACGCTTTGAGCAGGAGGTCACGGTCAACGGCCAGCTTACCCAACAGGAAGTACGCATTTCTCCCATCAGCGAGACCGAGGCGATTGCCGTATTACGCGACTTTACCGAGCGGCGGCAACTGGAAAAATCCCTGCAGTTTTTTAATTTGCGGGACCCGTTGACGGGGCTCGCCAACCGGATGTGCTGGGAAGAAAAGCTGGCCTCGCTTGTCCCGGGCTCCGGGACCCCGGTGGGAATCATGCTGTGTGAAATCGACGAAATGCGCCTGATCTATGACAGTCTGGGGCAAGAACAAACAAACCATCTGCTTGTCGCCAACGCCACTGTTTTTCGTTCGGTTCTTCCGCTCGACGCCATTGTCGCTCGAACCGGCCTGGACCGGTTTGCCGCGTTGCTGCCCAAAATCGGCGAAGCAGCCCTGACCCGGCTGGCGGAAAAAATCCGGCAAGAAGTGGAGAAACTCGCGACGGAACAAGTGCCTCTGCATTTCGGCATCTCTTTGGGCTGCGCCTGGGGAGAGCCCGGCACCGACGGTGTACAGGAACTGCTGGAACTGGCGCAGACCCGGCTGCACCGGGAAAAACTCGGTCGCAGCCAGGCCGCCCGCCGCGCCTTGTTCCAAAGTCTGCAAGCGACTCTGGAAAACCGTGATTTTGTGATGCATCAGCACGCCGAGAGACTCTGGGCGTTGGGTCGGGCAGTCGCCAAGGAGACGGGTCTGTCCGGCAAACGGTTGCGTGATTTCAAACTGCTCACGCAGTTCCATGACATCGGTAAGGTCGGGTTGCCCGCCGAACTGCTGTTCAAGCAGGAACGGCTGTCGGCGGAGGACATGAGCCAGTTGAAGCAGCATGTGGAAATCGGCTATCGTATTGCCCAATCCATTCCGGAATTATCCTCCATCGCCGATCTGTTGCTGAAACATCACGAATGGTGGAACNNATTCTCAAGCATCATGAATGGTGGAACGGTCAGGGGTATCCGCTGGGGCTGAACGGGGAAGCCATCCCCCTGGAATGCCGGATCTTTGCCATTGTTGATGCCTATGACGCCATGACCAATGACCGGCCCGGCCGCAAAGCCCTCCCCAAAAAAGAAGCGGCCGCCGAATTGCGCAGATGCGCCGGCAGCCAGTTTGNNTGATAATCGGCGAATAAACTCGGCTCGCTCATTCGCCTTGCAATTGCGCGCATAGTCGCCGCAGTCCGGCGGCAAACACCATGCTGTCGGTGCCAATCGCCAAAAACTGCGCGCCGGCGGCCCGCCAATACGCCGCATCGTCCGCGTCCAGGCAAAAGATGCCCGCCCACTTGTCCGTGCGGCGGGTTTTTTCTATGACCTCGTGGATCACCCGGCGCAACCCGGGATCGGCAAACTTGCCGGTCATCCCCATTGACTGGGATAGATCGGTTGGTCCGACAAAAATGCCGTCGATACCTTCCACCGCCAGAATTTCGTCCAGGTTGTTCACCGCATCGATATGTTCCACTTGCGTGATGACCAGGTTTTCACGGTTGGATCCGGNNTCGTAATGGGCGGAACGGACAATTCCGGCAAGGCCCCGTTCTCCCCGCGGTGCATAGCGGGCCGCCCGGACCGCGGCAGCGGCCTCGGCCGCCGTATTGACCTGCGGCACCAGAACTCCGCCGGCGCCCGCATCCAGCGCCCGCAGAATCAGAGCGGGGGAATTTTCGGTGACCCGGACTATTGACGTCACCCCTGACAGTTCCGCAGCCCGCACCATCTGGACGACTTGCTCCATCGTACTGGCGGCATGCTCCGTATCGATCACGACAAAGTCCATGCCGGCATATCCCATCATCTCGACCAACGCCGGTTCGCTGAGCATGGCGAAAATTCCGTGGGCTGCGCCGCCATCGGCAATGATTTTCCGGGTCCGGTTGACCGGAACTGCTGTTTTTTCACTCACCTTGTGCTTGTTCCCCTTTCCCGTCCGTACTACCGGGAATTCTTGTCCGACGTCTCCACCAGGTCCATGATATCCGTCGGTTGGTGAATGACCCGCCGGGCGCCGGACTGCCGCAATTCCTCCACGGTCCGGAACCCCCAGGCCGCACCGACGGCGAACATGCCGGCGGCATTCGCCGTGCGCATATCCGTGGCCGTATCACCCAGGTACAAACATCTGCCCGGGGCAATCTTCAATGTTTGAGCGATTTCCAACGCCACCGTGGGATCGGGTTTGAGTGGCACATCCGGCCGGGCCCCCAGAACCGGCGCAAACTGCCAGCGGGGCAGCAAGGCGGCGACCATCGTCTTGGTAAACGGATCCGGTTTATTCGACAACACCGCCAGCTTCAGGCCGACGGCCGCCAGCCGGTCCAGCGTCTCCTCCATGCCGGAGTAGGGTTTCGTCTTCACCGCCCAGCGCTGATCGTATTCGGCCGTCATGGCCCGCACGACCCGTTCCACCAGATCTTCATCCTGATTGCCGGCCGGCAGGACCCGCCGCGCCAGGTTACGCATTCCGTCACCAACGAAATACCGGTATTTTTCCGGGTCATGTTCCGGGTAGCCGAGGCGCCGCAACGCAGTGTTCATCGAGTCGGCCAGGTCGGCCAGCGTGTCCAGAAGGGTTCCGTCCAGATCAAAAATTACTGCCTCAAAGTTCATTCATCATCCTGCCTTCATTATTTGGCCTTTGCCGGGTCCTGCGTCTTGCCGCTGCGGCGTTGTTCAAGTTCCGCCAACAAGCGGTCCAGGTCGATCCCGTGCCAGGCCAGTAAAACAAGGCAATGATACCACAAGTCGGCCATTTCGTAAATGACCTCCCCGGGGCTCTGGTTTTTGGAGGCAATGATGGTTTCGGCGGCTTCTTCGCCGACTTTTTTGAGGATACGATCCTGCCCTTTTGTGAACAGGTTTGTGGTATACGAGCCTTCTTTCGGGTTTTGCCGGCGACCCTGGATGACCCGGTACAAGCCCGGCAGCACCGTTTCCGGTGTCTCCGGCCGCTCCCCAACGGTTGGGTGGGCATCGCCGAATTTCCGGCTGAAACAGGAGAACGTTCCCTCATGGCAGGCGGCGCCGGTCTGCTCCACCTTGACGAGCAAGGTGTCGCCGTCGCAATCGTAAAAAATTTCCCGTACCTGTTGCCAGTGTCCCGAGGTGGCACCCTTGTTCCACAGTTCCCGGCGGCTGCGGCTATAAAACCAGGTCGTGCCGGTTGCCAACGTTTTCGCCAGTGATTCCCGGTTCATATAGGCCAGCATCAGGACGGTCCCCGTCGTCACATCCTGAACGACGGCCGGGACCAATCCCTGTTCGTCAAAACGGATTCGCTCCATCATTTATAACCGCACCTCAATCCCCTGTTTCCGGAGATACTCCTTCGTCTGCCGGATACTGAATTCGCCGTAGTGGAAAACCGAGGCCGCCAGCACGGCGTCCGCTTTTCCCTTGGTCAGGGCCTCGGCGAAGTGTTCCAGGGTCCCGGCGCCACCGGAAGCGATGACCGGCACCTCCACCATTTCCGAGACCGCCCGGTTCAGCGCATTATCATAACCGTCCTTGGTTCCGTCGCAATCCATACTGGTCAGCAATATTTCGCCGGCACCCAGGTCAACGCCCTGGCGGATCCATTCCAGCACGTCCAGCCCGGTCGGCGTACGTCCTCCGTTAATATAGACTTCCCAGCGGCCCGGGCCGGAGCGTTTGGCGTCAACCGCCAAAACGATGCACTGCCGGCCGAAGCTCTTCGCGCCCGCGGTGATCAGGGCAGGGTCCTTCACGGCGGCCGTGTTCAAGGATACCTTGTCGGCGCCTGCGTGCAACATGGTCCGGATATCGTCCACGGAACGAATCCCGCCGCCGACGGTGAAGGGGATG
>DCTI01000012.1:5471-5777 GCA_002329525.1 Negativicutes bacterium UBA1444 | reverse complement strand
ATATATACCCACTGGGTTTTGGAATCCACTTCCATCGTCCGGGCCGTCAAATCCCAGATGGGCTTGCCATCTTGCGTTTCCGTCAGATGGGAGCCGGAAAAAGCCATCCGGGTGACGACGCTTTCGCGCTTGGTGTCTTCCAGCGCCTCTTCCCGCAGAAAATAATAGAGCCCGCCGGCAACCATCGCCGCGATGAGCAGACCGAATAAAATTGGTTTAGCCCTCAACGCCACTGCCTCCACTTGTCTTCGGATCTGTGATCCAGCGCCGCTGGAACCACCACCAGTGGTCCGGGTACCGGCGGAT
>DCTI01000012.1:0-5352 GCA_002329525.1 Negativicutes bacterium UBA1444 | reverse complement strand
CGCCGGCACCACCGGCGCCCCGCAACGCTCGGCAAACACCGCCGGGCCCTGGGGTGTGGAAGCCGGACGACCGAAGAAGTCCACAAAAACCCCATTCGCCTTGGCATCCTGATCGGCCAGAAAGCCCAGCACATTTCCCGCTTTGAGCGCTTTCATCGCGGCCACCAGGGCATTGCCGCGCGCGTACGGCGCCAATCCCACCATCGCCCGGTGTTCGTTGAGCAGCTGATCCAGGCCGGGACTCGGCTGGGTTTCGGCAATCGCCGCTACCGGAAAGCCGGCCCGGACTAGCCGCGCCGCCATCCATTCCCAATTGCCGAAGTGCGCCGTCAGAATCACGGCGCCATGCCCACCGGCCAGCGCCTCGTCCAGATAGTGCCGGTTTTCGATGCTCACCCAGCGTTCCAGTTTTTCCGGCGTCAGGGCGGGAATATACAAAATCTCCAGCAGGGTTTTGCCAATGTTTCGAAACATCTGCCGGGCGATCGCAGTCGCTTCCTCACTGGACACGCCCAAGCGCTCCTGCAGTTGCCGGATGGCCCGCCGGNNGCCGAAACTATAGTGCAGAAACCCGAGTCCGGAACCCAGCCGCAACACCAGCGAATAGGGCAATCGGCACAGAAGCCGGCTGAATCCCTTGAGCAAAAAATACTGCCAGCCCATATTATACCATACCACGCCGCAACAAATCAGTAATGTGTACCATCCCGACCGACCGACCTTGTCCGTCGATCACCGGCAACACCGTGATGGGCGATGGTTGGTTGGTTTCCATCCGGTGCAGCGCGGCGGCGGCCAACTGGTCGGCGCCGATGGTTTTGGGAGCACGGGTCATGAACTCCTCCACCCGCAGGTCCAAAAAATCATTGCCCCTGGCAAAGCCGNNGGTCAGAATTCCTTCCCGCGTCACCACCGAGGTAGCCCCCAGTCCTTTGGCGGTGATGACGAACAGGGCGTCGCGCACGGTTTTTCCTTCCGGGATGACGGGGTTGTCCTCACCGGCATGCATGTGGTCCGCCACCGTCAAAAGTTTCTGGCCCAGCGCGCCGCCGGGATGGAATACGGCAAAATCAGCCGCGCTGAACTTGCGCGCCGACAGCAACGCCATCGCCAATGCGTCGCCCATCGCCAGGGTCGCCGTGGTGCTCGCCGTCGGCGTCAGGCCGAGCGGACAGGCTTCCCGTTCGACGCCGACATCCAAAAACAGGTCGGCGTTTTGCACCAATTCACCGCCGCGCCGGCCGCACATGGCGATGATCCGGGCGCCGATCCGCTTCAGGGCCGGCAGCAGGCCCAGCAATTCGGCCGTCCCGCCGCTGTTGGAAATGGCCAGGACGATATCTTCGCCGGTCACCATACCGACGTCGCCGTGCAGGCCTTCCGACGGATGCAGGAAAAACGACGGGGTGCCGGTGCTGGCCAGGGTGGCCGAAATTTTCCGGCCGATCAGGCCGGACTTGCCGATCCCGGTGACGACGATTCGGCCCCGGCAGTCAAGGATCATGCCGACCGCCTGGTCAAACTCGCCGTTAATCCGGGAAATCAAATCCTGAATTGCCTTCGCCTCAACCATCAGACAATGTTTGGCCTGTTCTCCGTACATCCTCAGCACCCCCGCGCCGCCCGGTCGATGGCCAGAACCTGCGTCAACAGCGATTCCAGTTCCGCAACCGGCACCATGTTCGGACCGTCGGACAACGCTTCCGCCGGGTTGTCATGTACTTCCAGAAACAGCGCGTCGATCCCGGCCGCCGCTGCGGCCCGCGCCAGTACCGGCACGAATTCCCGCTGGCCGGCGGAGCGGTCGCCGCCGCCGCCCGGCAGCTGCACGCTGTGGGTGGCGTCGAACACCACCGGCTGGCCGAACGAGCGTAGGATCGCCAGCGAGCGCATGTCGACCACCAGATTGTTGTAGCCGAAACTCGAACCGCGCTCCGTCAGCAGAATCGACTGGCAGCCCGATTCGGTCAGTTTGGCGATCACGTTTTTCATTTCCAGAGGCGACAAAAATTGGCCTTTTTTGACGTTGACCGGCTTGCCGGTCTGCGCCGCCGCGTGCAATAGGTCGGTCTGGCGGCAGAGAAACGCCGGAATCTGCAATACATCCAGCACGGCGGCCGCCGCTGCTGCCTGGGCCGCTTCATGGATGTCGCTGAGCACCGGCACGCCGAGCTCCCGCTTAATCCGGGCCAGGATGTTCAGGCCTTCGGTCAGCCCTGGTCCCCGGAAGGATTGATAGGAAGACCGGTTGGCCTTGTCGAAGGACGCTTTGAAAATATACGGCATCCCCAGTTTGGCGGCAATCCGTTGAACATCCCGGCCGATGGCCAAAGTCCGTGCCGGATCTTCAATGACACAGGGGCCGGCGATCAAAGCGAGCGGTGCGCCGCCGCCGATGGCCACGTTGCCGATCTGTACTTGCTTGGTCATAGGGATTCTCCTCTCCCGCTTCGGAACAACTCCCGCACTTCCTCCAGATCCGCCGGCGTATCGACACCGATCGAGCGAAACGGCGTTTCGATCACCCGAATCCGGTAGCCGTTTTCCAAGGCCCGCAGTTGCTCCAGAGATTCCGTCACTTCCAGCGGCGACGGCGGCAGCGCGGCGAACCGCAGCAAAAAGTCGCGCCGATAGGCGTACACGCCGAGGTGTTTGAAGCAGCGCCACTCGGGCCCCCGGTTGCGGGGGTAGGGGATCAGCGAGCGGGAAAAATACAGGGCATGCCCATCCAGGGATGTCACGACTTTGACCGCCGCCGGATTGTCGTATTCGGATTCGGTCAGAGGGGTCATCAGGGTGCCCATCTGCAACTCCGGCGCACCATCGAAGGCGCCGGCCAGTTCGTCAATCGCCGACGACGGAATCAGCGGCTCGTCGCCCTGAATATTCAGGATCAGGTCCATGTCCGGCAAGGTGGCGGCGACTTCGGCCAGCCGGTCGGTGCCGGTGGGATGAGCGGCGGAGGTCATCTGCGCCTCGCCGCCGAAGCTTCGGACGGCTTCGGCAATGCGCTGGTCGTCGGTGGCCACGATGACGCGCGACGGACGCCGCGCCTGCCGCACCCGTTCCACCACCCGCTGGATCATCGGCTTGCCGGCGATGTCGAGAAGCGGTTTGCCCGGCAGTCGGGTCGAGGCATAGCGGGCGGGAATGATACACGCTACATTCATGCGGTTGCCTCCCGTTCGGTGAGAATTTCTTTCAGGCTTTCCACGGTCCGGACCGCGGCGCCACGATTTTCCTGTACGATGGTCAACGCTTCGTCGCCCATGCGCCTGGCCAGGTCCGGCTCGGTCAAAATCCGCAGGGTTTTTTCTGCCAGTTCCGCCCCGTCCAGAGCGGTCATGCAGGCATTCCGGCCGGAAAACAGGGCATAGGTGTCCTTGAAATTGAACATGTGCGGTCCCACCACGATCGGTTTACCCTGGGCGGCCGGTTCCAGGATGTTGTGGCCGCCGTGCGGCACCAGGCTGCCGCCGACGAAGACCAGGTCGGCCAGGCTGTAGAGACGTCCCAGCTCGCCGATGGTGTCGAGCACCACGATATCCACGCCGCCGGGTTCGTTCAGTTCCGGCAGCCGGCTCCGCAGTTCCGCGGTGAATCCATGCCGGCGAGCCAGTTCGACGATCCCCGGACTGCGGGGAATGTCCCGGGGAGCGATCATCAGTTTGGCTTGCGGCAACCGAACACGGGCAGCCTTGAAGATGTCCAGCAGGATTTCCTCTTCGCCGCGATGCGTGCTGCCGGCGATGATGACCGGCCCCGCCCCGGCAAAACCCAGTTCAGCCAGGAACCGCTGCTGTTCGGCCGCGGTCACCTGGCTGTAGTTCTGGTCATATTTGGTGTTGCCGGTCACCAGCACCCGGTGCGGGTCGGCACCCAGACGGATGACATATTGGGCATCGATGGTGGACTGCATGCAGAAACGGACCACGGTATCCAGCATCTTCGTGAACATCCGGCGCATCTTCCGGTAATTCTCGACGCTCCGTTCGCCGATCCGGCCGTTGACCATCACGACCGGGATGCTGCGTCGCCGGGCCGCCCGGATGAAATTGGGCCACAGTTCGGTCTCCACCGGCACATAGGCCCGCGGCCCGATGCGCTCCACGATATGTCCCGGCAACCAGGGCAGATCCGGCGGATAGAAGATGATGGCATCGGCTTCCGGCAGAATCCGCTGGGCCATTTCATAGCCGCTGATCGTCCCGGAGGAAATCAGGACCGGGATGTCCGGCAACTGCCGTTTGAATTCCTTGATAATCGAGCTGGCCGCCACGACTTCGCCCACACCGGCCGCCTGAAACCAGACGGGGCGTCGGCCTTCGACCTTCGCCAGGGTTTCCGGCAGGAAGAAGCCCAGATTGTGCCGCAACCGTTCGCGGAAGCGACGCTCCCGCAAACAGCGGAATGCAAAAAAGGGCAGTCCGACGACCGCCGCCAGTATCATCAGGATATTGTACAACAGGTCCACAGCGGTTCTCCTCGATTTTGTTAAAAGGTTTCCTCGGTTTGCAAGCTATACAGCTTGCAGTACAGGCCGCCGGCGTCCAACAGGTCGGCATGGCTGCCGCACTCGGCCATCCGGCCTTTTTCCAGAACCAGAATGCGGTCGGCCCGCTGAATGGTCGACAGCCGGTGGGCGATGACGAAGGTGGTCCTGCCGACCATCAATTTATCCAGCGCGTCCTGCACCAGGCGCTCGCTTTCCGCATCCAGGGCGGAGGTCGCTTCGTCCAGGATCAGAATGCGGGGGTTCTTCAAAATGGCCCGGGCGATGGCGATGCGCTGNNGTTTCGTAGCCGTCCGGCAGCTGCAGGATGAAGTTATGGGCATTGGCCGCCTGGGCCGCCGCCATCACTTCCTCCCGGGTCGCGTCCAGGCGCCCGTAAAGGATGTTTTCAAAAATGGACGCGCTGAACAGGATGGTGTCCTGCGGCACCATCGCCAGTTGCTCGCGCAGGGAAGCCACGGTGACATTGCGGATGTCGATCCCGTCGACGCAGATGCGGCCGGACTGCGGATCATAGGACCGCGGGATCAGGTTGGCGATGGTCGATTTGCCGGCACCGCTCGGACCGACAATGGCCAGCACCTGCCCCGGTTCGACGTCGATCGACATGTTGCGCAGCGCCGGTTCGCCCGGCCGGTATTCGAAGGTCACGTTTTCGAATGTCACCCGGCCCTGGATTGGCGGCAATGGTTTGGCGCCCGGCGCGTCCTGGATCTCCGGCAGGGTGTCCAGCACCTCGAATACACGCTCGGCGGCCGCCACGGCCCGTTGAATATTGCCGTAGACGTTGCCGAGCCGTTTCACTGGATTGGAAATATTGACGGCATACACCAAAAAGG
>DCTI01000245.1 GCA_002329525.1 Negativicutes bacterium UBA1444 | reverse complement strand
CTGCCTGTCTGACAATCACCGTTTGATCCACGAAGGATGGGTAGGAGATTTTTGCATCGAGGTCCGGAAACCTGATTTCCGTTCCACTTTGCCGAATTGCCAGTATTGATCCCTTTCGATTCGTCGGAAGGGATTTTTTGTTTGAAATAACGCGTCAATGGAGTAGCGACGCCACAATTGAATAATACATACAGGCGCCCCACGGGGCTTAATAGGGAAGACCGGTGTAATGCCGGCGCGGTCCCGCCGCTGTATTGGCGAGCAAACCTCAAAGTGTCACTGATAGAATCGGGAAGACGAGGAGAGCGATGACCCAGAGCCAGAAGACCTGCCTGTATGATCGTCACCGATTGACCTGCGAGCGACAGGGAGGAGATGTTGAATTGGCTGGCCATTTTCTCTGGTTTGTGAATTTTTGGTGCACAGCCGTTTCGGCTGCCTTTCTGTCGGGAAGGGCAGCTTTTTTTCTTTGCCGGCGGGAACTGATCCCCTGCAAACAGTGAACGCCGCGCACGGATGACATATCCAGCTTGCCAAGGGAAGGAGGCTCCGGGACTTAAAGCCAAACGAGTCGAAAAAATCGAGTCGAAAAAATTGCAAGGAAAGGATGGCGCACATGGAGCAGGAAAAAGAAGCAGCGGAAGCTGAGATTTCCGAGATCAGCTTCGACGAGTTCGAACCCACTTCTTATGAAACTTGGAAGGAAGAAACAATTCTGGCCCTCAAGGGCGGCGACTTCGACAAAAGTATGTTTACCAAAACATACGAAGGAATCACGCTGAAACCGATTTATATCATGTCGGACACGGAAGCCCTGACGCACAGCAAGACCTATCCGGGACTGGAAAGCAATCTTCGGGGCGTTCACGCGGCGGGCTACATGTCCAAACGCTGGACGATCGCCCAACAGAGTGATGCCATGACCCCGACGGAAACCAATGCGGTCGAAAAACGGGAATTGCAAAAAGGAACGACCGCGGTCAGCTTCCGGTTGGACACGGCAACCCGCAAGGGACTGGATGCCAAAGATGCAGTCGACAACGATTTTGCCAAGCAGGGGCTTTCGTTGTCGACATTGGCGGATCTGGCTACGGTTCTGGATGGAATCGATCTGGCGCAACAGGAGATTGCCCTTCACGGCGGAGCTTCCAATGTCGCCCTATTGGCGAACATTGCGGCCTTGGCTGAACAACGGGGGCTCGCAACGAAAGAGCTAAGCGGCGCCGTGACCATGGATCCGATAGGCGAGCTGGTCGCTGACGGCAAACTGCCGCGATCCCTGGATGAGTATTATGATGAAATGGCCCATGGCATTGTTTGGGCGGAAAAGAACGCGCCACAGCTGCGAACGGTTCTTTTGGAAGCCGACGCCTATCACGACGGCGGAGCGAACGATGTACAGGAAGTCGCGTATACGATGAGCGAGGCGATCACGTACATCAAAGCCATGCAATTGCGCAATATCGATATCAACACGTTTGCTCGGCATGTTCGGTTCCATTTCAGTATTGGCGCCAATTTCTTCATGGAAATCGCCAAACTGCGGGCGGCAAAAATGATCTGGGCGCAAGTTGTCGAAGCGTTCGGCGGTGATCAGGCCGCCAAGAAAATCAATCTATTTGTCAGCACTTCGACGTTTACCCAAACGACCTATGATCCATACGTTAATCTGCTGCGCGCCGCAACCCAGTCGTTCTCGGCGGTAGTGGGCGGGATCGACGGCATGACAGTGAAGCCGTTTGATTACGCGATCCGCCCCAGCGATGAATTTTCCCGCCGGATTGCCCGGAATATCCAGATCATGATGCAGAGCGAGTTTAACTTCTTGCAACCGGTGGATCCGGCCGGCGGCTCCTGGTACATTGAGTCGCTGACCCATGAATTCGCGGAAAAAGTCTGGGCGAAATTCCAGGAAATCGAGCAAGCCGGTGGAATTATCCCGTGCCTGGAAAACGGCAAAGTGCAGGCCGCCGTTAAGGCTATTCTGGACGACCGGTTCAAAAAGCTGGCGACACGGGCCGACCGGGCCGTCGGCAACAATATGTATCCCAACGTAACCGAGGTTGCGTTGGAGATTCCGGCGATTGATTTCGCCGCGATCCGAGCGGAGCGCATGGAAGCCTTGGCGGCCAATGCGGCCAAAAGGGACATGGCGCAAGTCCAGGTGCTGCTGACGGCATTGAACGAATGCGATGGCAGCGAAGCGGGTGAACTGATTGAGCTGGCCAAGCAGGCGATGGCCGCCGGCGCGACCATGGGGGAAATTGCCGGGATACTGGCTTCGGATGCCACGCCCGTCACAATTGAACCGATTCTACCGCATCGTTGGACGGAACGGTATGAAGAAATGCGGCGGCGAACGGAAGCGTTCAAAGCGCGCACCGGCGAGAACGTGAAAATCTTCCTGGCCAATATGGGCCCGATTCCGCAGCACAAGGCGCGGGCGGATTTTGTCACCTCGTTCATGCAGGTTGCAAATTTCGATGTTATGTTGAACAATGGGTTTCCGACCGTGGAAGAGGCGGCCGAGGCCGCGCTGAAATCCGGCGCCGACGTGACGATCGTCTGCTCGACGGACGCGACGTATCCGGAACTGGCGCCGGCGGTGACGCAGCTGATCAAGGCGGCGAACCCGAAGATGAAAGTCTTCCTGGCCGGCGCTCCGTCCAAAGAACTGAAAGAGCTCTGCGACGCCGCGGGTATGGACGATTATATCAGCGTGAAATCCAATTGTTATGAAACTCTGGTGAAGATGCAGCAGGAAAGGGGGATGTTCTGAGATGGCTAAATTTCCTGATTTTGGCGCAATTCCCTTTCATAAAGCAGTCAATCCTGGCAAATCAGGCTATGCGGAATGGAAGGCCAATCTGGAGAAGGAGACCGGCAAATCTTTCGAAGACAACATATATCGCACGATGGAGCAGATCAATCTGGACCCGTTGTACGATGCAAGCGCTTATGGCGACTGCAAACATTTGATGTACATGGCGGGAGTGCCGCCCTATCTGCGTGGGCCTTATCCCACGATGTACGTTACGAAACCCTGGACCGTCCGGCAGTATGCAGGATTTTCCACGGCGGAGGAAAGCAACGCTTTTTATCGCCGAAACCTGGCCGCCGGCCAGAAAGGGCTGTCCATCGCCTTTGACCTGGCAACGCACCGCGGTTACGACTCCGACCATCCCCGCGTTGTCGGCGATGTCGGCAAAGCGGGTGTGGCGGTTGACTCCATTCTGGATATGGAAATCCTGTTTTCGGGAATTCCGCTGGACCAGATGTCGGTGTCGATGACGATGAACGGGGCGGTTCTCCCCATCCTGGCCTTCTACATTTTGGCCGGCGAGGAACAGGGCGTCGACAAGAAGATCATGGCCGGAACCATTCAAAACGATATCCTGAAAGAGTTCATGGTTCGTAATACTTATATCTATCCGCCGGTTGCTTCCATGCGCATTATCGGCGACATTTTCGAGTATACCTCGGCGTATATGCCGAAGTTCAACAGCATCAGCATTTCCGGCTATCATATGCAGGAAGCGGGCGCCACGGCCGATATCGAACTCGGCTACACGCTGGCCGACGGACTGGAGTACTTGCGTACCGGTACGGAGCACGGCCTGCAGATCGATCAGTTCGCTCCCCGGCTGTCGTTCTTCTGGGCCATTGGGAAGAATTACTTCATGGAAGTAGCAAAAATGCGCGCCGCACGTATGCTGTGGGCCAAGATCGTCAATTCGTTCGGGCCGAAGAAAACGAAGTCGATGTCGTTGCGCACCCACTCGCAGACTTCCGGTTGGAGCCTGACGGAACAAGATCCGTTCAACAACATTACCCGGACTTGCGTCGAAGCCATGGCGGCGGCGCTGGGGCATACACAGTCCCTGCACACCAATGCGTTGGACGAAGCGATCGCCCTGCCGACCGACTTCTCTGCTCGGATCGCGCGGAATACGCAGCTTTACATCCAGGACGAAACCAAGGTCTGCAAGGTCATCGATCCCTGGGGCGGCTCGTATTATGTGGAAGCCCTGACGAATCAGCTGATCCGCCGGGCTTGGGCCCATATTCAGGAAGTCGAGGCGTTGGGCGGCATGTCCAAGGCGATCGACACCGGGTTGCCGAAAATGAGAATCGAGGAAGCGTCCGCCCGCCGGCAGGCGCACATTGATTCCGGCGCGG
>DCTI01000195.1:749-5520 GCA_002329525.1 Negativicutes bacterium UBA1444 | reverse complement strand
CGCAACATGCAGAACTTCCAGCTGTTGAAGACGGTCGGCCGGGCCGGCAAGCCGGTCCTGCTGAAACGGGGGATCGCCGCGACAATCGACGAGTGGCTGAACGCGGCCGAATACATCATGAATGAGGGGAACTACCAGGTGATCTTGTGCGAACGGGGAATCCGGACTTTTGAGACGGCCACCCGGAATACGCTGGATCTCAGTGCTGTCGCCGTTATCAAGAAGACCTGCCATTTGCCCATCATTGTCGATCCCAGCCATGGTACCGGGCACTGGAAACTGGTTCGGCCGATGGCGCGGGCGGCGGTGGCGGCCGGGGCGGATGGCTTGATGATCGAAGTGCATCCCCGACCGGACGAGGCGATGTCGGACGGAATGCAATCGCTGACGCCGGAAAATTTTGCGTTGCTGATGGATGAAGTGGACCGGATCGCCAAGGTGATGGGGCGTAACCTGGCATGAGCACGACAAGGGTAGCGATACTGGGACTGGGACTGATCGGCGGCTCGCTGGNNCGCTGGGACTGGCCTTCCGGGCCGCGACAGCGGAACGGATCCACGTGACGGGGTACGCCCGACGGCCGGAAACCTTGGAACTGGCATTGGCCTTGGGCGCGGTTGACGCGGTGGCGGCAACGCCGGAGCAGGCTGTCGCCGAAGCGGATTTTGTTTTTCTGTGTACGCCGGTGCTACAAATGCTGCCGGTGGCACAACGAGCTCTGCCGCACATGAAACCGGGGACGGTGCTGACCGATGCGGGTAGCACCAAGCGCTGGTTTGCCGAGGCCATCCGCCCCCTGTTGCCGGTAGGGATTCGCTATATTGGCGGTCATCCGATGGCCGGACGGGAAAAAAGCGGCCTGGCAGCGGCAGCGCCGGACTTNNGCGACCGTTGGTATCTGCTAACCCCGGCGCCGGATACACCGCCGGCGGAAGTGTCCCGGCTGCAGCGATTGGTGGAACTGACCGGCGCGATGACGACGGTGCTTGACGAAAACGATCATGACCGCATCACAGCGGTGATCAGCCATGTACCACATTTGGCGGCGGCGGCCCTGGTGCATTTGCTGAAAAAAGAAAGGAACCCGGCTGAAACGGCCCGGTTCATCGGTGGTGGCTTCCGCGACACAACTCGGATTGCTTCCTCGGATGCCGACATGTGGGCGGATATCTGCATGACGAATGCCGCCAATATTGCCGCCTGTCTGGATGAGCTGGCGGGAGTGCTGAATGAGGCGGCCCGGTTGGTTCGCGCTGGCGACCGCAACGGGATTCATGCCTATTTCAGCGCGGCGAAAAACTTGCGCAATTCTTTACTGCTGCAGGAGCAGGGGAGGCCAAAATAGAACCGGTCAGCGCGTGACGCGGTCCCAGTCGGCGTTGATGATCGCGGCCATCAACTGTTTACCGGCGATATCGTAGTGCAGACCGTCGATGGCGAGTCGCTCCGGCAGTTCGCCGCGTTCATCGGCAAAATGCGGGTACAGGTCGACATAATAGGTCTGACGACGGATGAAGTCGTTGACTTTCGAGAGTTCCTGCTGCCAGTCCGGCGAAGTTTCCTGGCCGAAGGCGCGGGCAATGGCGGCGGGGTTAATGGGCGGCAGCGTCAGCAGAATGGGCCGGATTCCTTGCAGCAGACACTTGTAGCGGATGATGCGCAGATCCCGGATCACGGATTCCGCCGGCACCCCGGCCCGGATGCTGTTGATGCCGGTCATAATCAGCAGATAGCGCGGCCGGAAGGGCAAGACATCCTCGTCAAAGCGGGCGGCGGTAGTTTCGGACGTGTCGCCGCTGCGGCCCAGATTCAACGTGGGAAATTTCAGGTAGGTTTGATAGTCGTAGGCCCAGTCCGCTGGTGAATAGGATATGGCGCCGCCGCCGTGGGTGATGCTGTCGCCCAGTGTGGCGGCATAAACGGACGGAGTCGGGAATACTTCGTAAACAGCCGCGTCGGACCAGACGCCGACCGGAGCGCCCTCGGGCGTTATCCCCCGGACCCGGTAGTAGTAACGGCCGGTTTCCCGCCGGGGTTGTTCATCATAACAGGCAAATCCCTCGGCCTGCGTGCTCCAGATCCGGTATTGCGAGGGTTCGACGCCGCCTGGATTTTCCGGCGGCAACCGGGTGAGTTCCAGCTCATAGGTCGTGGTTTCCAACAACGGGATCCAGGTATAGACAGGGTACAACAACGGGGCACTACCCCGGGCATTTAAGCGGGATGTGATGAGCGGCTTGAGCGGCTCTTTTTTTTCGGCATCGATTCGGAGCCGGCGCGCGTCGGAGAAGGTTCCGATTGGATTGCCCCGGATATCCAGACCGAGCACCCGCCAGTAGACGACTGCATCGTCCAGGTCGCGCAGATCGGGATTATAGCCGTTGGTAAACACCGCCCGCGAAGCGAACCGACGATGAGCGGAAGGGCTTGTTCCGTTNNCGGCAAACGGTCCAGAAATTCGATTTCGTAGTAGACGGCATTGGGTACGACCTGCCAGGTCAGGATCGGCTGCGGACCGACCGTTGAGCGATCGCCAAGGGGCGCCGCCGCGATCGGTTGGATCAGCAGGCCGGTAAGCACAATGAGCAACAGAATAATTCGGATTCCGGGCTTCATATGATTCACTCCTCATGAACATTATAAAGCCTGTGTCAAAAAAGAGAAGTCGGAGCGTGTCCCAAAGGGCATTTGCAGGCAAACGGCGAATGTTTAAATATCAGGAAACCGAGGAGGTCGAAACAGATGAACAGGAAAGTCCGGGAGATACTGGTGATGCTCGTGACCCTGTCGCTCCTGACGATTCCGGGGATCGGGCAGGCGGATCGCGGGTCCATGCCATGGGGATTTGAGGACAACTTGATGCCAGAAATCTACGAACCTGCCCAGAATGCCGTGGTTGCCTGGAACGGCCGCGAGGAGGTCCTGGTGTTGACGACCAATCTGAGCGCGTCGCGGCCGACCAAGGTGCTGGAGGTTCTGCCGCTGCCGTCGGAGCCGGTGGTGACCAAAGGGGACGCCACCCTGTTCGCCAAGTTCAACCACCTGATCCTCAGTGAACTTCGCAGCAACTGGTATTCCGGCAAAGGGCCGGGAGGTTCCCGCGAAGGTGCGGATACGGCGGCGGAAGTGACGTTTCACGAGAAGATCGGCGCTCACGACATCAGCGTGGTCCATGTGTTGGACAGCGGATTCTTTGCCGAATGGATCGCCGGTTTTTTGAAGAAGAACGGCGCCGGGCCGCAAAAAATTTCACCGGTGTTGCTGGCGACCATTGAGCAATACCTGCTGGACGGCCATCATTGGTTCGTATTCGATGTCGTGGAGCTCGGCCGGCAGACCAAAACCAACGAAGCGGTCCAGTACCGGTTCACGACCGACAAATTCTATTATCCGCTGCGTATTTCCAATACTGACACCGGCAACACGAACATTCAGCTGTTTGCCGTCACGGAAATTGGCTTGTCACAATTTTTTGCATTGCCGCCGGAAAAGATCCGGCAGCGGCATCTCCCACTGCGGTTTGCCAAGACCCGGATTCTGGAACTGAACGAAGAGATGGCGGAGATGTTCAGCGGGCCGGAAATCCACGTTCAGACGCTACGGATTCAGGGCAACCTGAAGGAATTTGACCTGGACGTGCTGGCGCGATAGGTGGGTGCGGGGCTATCAGCCCAAAGACAATCGGCAGTGAAAGACAAAGGGAGTGCGGACAGTCTGTCGCCAGGCGTCCGTACTCCCTTTGCGCTAAAAGAAGGGTTGTATGGGTTACTTTTCTTTCAGTCGTAAAAACAGTTTCACAAGTTCGTTCAGGACCAGCGGGACCAGCGACAGGGCAAATACGATCCCCCAGTCATGCAGGCTCAAATTGGTAACGTTGAAGGCATCGGCCAAAAATGGGATCGAAATGACGGCCAGCTGCAGGATGAACCCGGCAATGATCGCACCAACCAGGTGACGGTTAGAGAGCAGACCGATCTGGAAGATGGATTTTATGGAGTTGCGCATGCCCAGCGAGTAGAAGAGCTGGGAAGCGGCCAGCACGACGAAGGACATGGTGCGGGCGTTGGTCAGGACATTGTCGGGGATGTCCTGGGAGCCCATACTGTAGCCGAACTCGACCAGACCCAGATAAAAAGCCGCCAAAGTAAGAACGCCGATCATTGTGCCGCCCAAAACGGCCCGAATTCCAGTACCGCCGGCAAAGAAACTTTCCCGGGGGTCGCGCGGCTTTTGCCGCATGACATCGCTGTCGCCGGGGTCGACACCGAGGGCGATGGCCGGCAGCGAGTCGGTGATCAGATTGATCCAGAGGATTTGCGTCGGCAGCAGCGGCACCGGCCAGAAGAAGAGGATGGAGGCGAAGATGGCCACCACTTCACCCAAGTTGCAGGATAACAGGAACACGACCGCTTTTTTGATGTTGTTGTAGATGTTGCGTCCTTCTTCGATGGCGTGGACGATGGTGGTGAAATTGTCGTCGGTCAGGATCATATCGCTGGCGCCTTTGGCGACATCGGTGCCGGTGATTCCCATGGCCACGCCGATGTCGGCGTATTTCAGCGATGGCGCGTCGTTCACTCCGTCGCCGGTCATGGAAACGANNGCCTTGAAGGCCCGGACGATCTTCACCTTGTGTTCCGGCGAGACCCGGGCAAAAACCCGATAGCGGCAAATGCGTTCCGCAAATTCCGTTTCGGAAAGTTGGTCGATTTCCGCGCCGGTTATACTTTGTTCCAGGGAATCGGCGATGCCCAGTTCCTTGGCGATGGCC
>DCTI01000195.1:211-735 GCA_002329525.1 Negativicutes bacterium UBA1444 | reverse complement strand
ATCATGCCAACCAGGCCGATTAGGGTGAGATCTGTTTCCATCTCCTCGGGGGCTAGCGGTCGGTCGGTGTCTTTATAGGCGGCGCCGAGGACGCGCAGGGCAGAATCGGACATAATATCGGCTATGCGCAGATATTCTTCCTTCATCCCGGGCGTGAGGGAGATTCGCTGACCATTGACCAGAGCGTGGGTCGAGATTTTCAGAAGATTGTCGAGGGCACCTTTGGTATGAACCCGATAGGATTCCCCTTCCCGGTTGAGGGTTGACATCAGTTTGCGGTCTGAGTCAAAGGGCTTTTCACCGATGCGGGGGTGGCGACCGTTCAAATCGGTCCTGGTCATTCCGTAGCGATCCCCCGCCACGACCAACGCGACCTCGGTCGGATCGCCGGTGCTTTGCCCGTTATCGTAGGTGGCGTCGGAACAAAGAACGAGTGAACGGAGAAGCTCGCCGCCGTCGGAGCCGAGGACGGGCAGGCTGTCGCCGGCGAGGATGTCGGCAAGATGGCCGTGGGTGTAGCTTTT
>DCTI01000195.1:0-196 GCA_002329525.1 Negativicutes bacterium UBA1444 | reverse complement strand
GCCGGTCTTGTCCGAGCAGATGATGTTGACCGAGCCCAGCGTTTCGACTGCCGGCAGTTTTTTGACGATGGCGTTGATTCTGGACATCTTGGTCACGCCGATGGCCAGCACGATGGCCACGATGGCGGCAAGCCCTTCTGGGATGGCCGCGACGGCCAGGCTGATCGCTGTCAGGAACATTTCGAACATGTTGCGC
>DCTI01000179.1 GCA_002329525.1 Negativicutes bacterium UBA1444 | reverse complement strand
CGGCGGAACGCTCCGCGTTTGAACAGTATGCCCGCCTAACGGCGGTTGTGGTGGAGAAATTGTTGCTGCAACAGCGGCTGCGGGAAGAACGGCTGATCGTCAATAGTCTGTTCGAAGGCATTCCCGGCGTGATTTACCTGTTGGACGAAACCGGGCGGCTACTCCGCTGGAACCGGACCCTGGAAGTGGTCAGCGGGTTATCGGCGGNNGACGGCTGAACAGGAGCGGATCGCCCACGCGAACGCTACGGCGCTGCGGATCGGTCATGCCGAGGTAGAGGCGAAGATTACCGGCCGTGATGGACAACGGCCAACCTATTTCTTTACCACGATGTCGTTGCGGATCCAGGACGAGATCTTTTTGACCGGAGTCGGTTTGGACATCACCGAACGCAAAGAAATGGAAAATGAACTGAAGCTCCACCGGGAACGGTTGGAGGATTTGGTGGAACGGCGTACTTCCGAGCTGTTTGCGGCCAACCAGGAACTAAGCGCCCTGAATGAAGAAATGACCGCCATGAACGAAGAATTGTCGGCGATCAACGAAGATTTATCGGCGGCCAACGAGCTGTTGGGCAACGAAGTCAGATTGCGGCAGGAAAAAGAGGAACAGTTGCTGCTGCGGGAAAAACAATATCGGGCGGCAACCCGGCTGTTAACCCAGCCGGTTGATGCTGGCGGCGATCCCTTGGACATGATTTTGCAGGACGCTTTGCAATTGTTGAATGCACCCGCCGGTTACATCGGTATTTTTGACGAAAAGCGGCGGGTGATCGAGCGACCGTATTCGCAAGGGCCGATTCATTTCGATGCAATGGAGCCGCAACGGGCGGATACCGGCATGATGGGGCAGGTATTCCGCGAGAACCGCAGTGTGCAAGTGACGGATTACCGGCGGTATGCCGAACGGATATCCGATCCCCGTTTGGAGCGGAGTACAACCATCATCATGGTGCCATTGCTGTTGGGTCGGCAGATTCGGGGATTGCTGGCCGTTCATTGGCTGGATGAAGTTCACCCGCTGCCGTCGGAAGATATCGAGATGCTCCAGCAATATTCCCATCTTGCTTCGGTTTTCCTAGAACGTCGCGAAGCACAACGGCAAATTCGTCAGTTGGCCTTTTTTGACTGCTTGACCGGCATGGGCAACCGAACCAGCCTCAATTCCTGGCTGGAGGAGGAATTGGCGCAAGCCCGGCAGCGCGGGAAATCGGGTGTTCTGTTTTATCTGGATCTGGATGAGCTCAAAGTGGTCAACGATACGTTTGGGCATTCGGTGGGGGATGCCTTGATCTGTTCGGCTGGCCGCCGGATTCAGGAATCCTTTGGGGAAGGCGCCTTCTGCGCAAGAATCGGCGGCGACGAGTTCGTCGTGGCCCTGTCCGGCGAGACCGACCGCGGCAAGGCGGCGGAATATGCCGACAAGCTGCTGGCGGCGCTCGACCGGGGTTATGAAACTGGCAATGATCGATTTCATATTTCGGCAAGCATTGGGATTGTTCTGTATCCCGAACATGGATCCACGCCGGATGAAGTCCTGAAAAACGCCGATATCGCCATGTACGCCGCAAAAGCCAGCGGCCGCAACTGCTGGCGCATTTACGATCCATCCCTGCAACAAGACGCCTATGAAATCATGATGTTAACGAATAGCTTACGCCGGGCCTTGGAACATCAAGAGTTTTCGTTGCATTTTCAGCCTAAGATCCGGTTATCCGACCGGCGAATCGAGGGATTCGAAGCCTTGTTGCGCTGGAACAGCGTCGAATTTGGCCCAGTGCCGCCCGGACGGTTTATCCCGCTGGCGGAAAAAGCCGGCATCATTCCCGCTATCGGCGAGTGGGTTCTCCGCGAGGCCTGCGGTTTTGCCCGACGTTTGTCCGAAGCCGGGTGGCACGATTTGCGGGTGGCGGTCAATTTGTCGCCCCGGCAGCTAATCGCCGTCAACTTTCCGGACATCGTGGGGGAGATCCTGGCGGAAACCGGTATCGAGCCCAACCGGCTTGGCATCGAAGTCACTGAGAACATCCTGATCGAGCCAATGGAGGATAGCATCCGGAAGCTGGCGGATTTGCGGGAGCTAGGAGTGGAAGTGGCGCTGGATGATTTCGGCACGGGGTACTCGTCGCTGACCTATCTGCGACGCTTGCCGGTCAGCATCCTGAAAATCGACAAATCCTTTATCGACGGCATTCTGGATGATTCGGCACAGGCGCAGTATGTCGGCTTCATCATCGATCTGGCCCACGCGCTGAACCTGCAGGTGGTCGCGGAAGGCGTGGAAGACGCCGCCCAAATCGATAAATTGCGGGAACTGGACTGCGACGCTGTTCAAGGTTTTGTCTTCAGCCGGCCGTTGCCTGAGCCGGCGGCGATCGGTTTGCTGCGAGATTGGACGGAATAGCCGCAAGGAGGTACAATAGGGGAAACCGGAGAGGTGTTTACGGGATATGTGGCGTAAAAATTTATGGACGCTGGTTGCGGCTGTAATTCTCTGCGGCGCCAGCTATACGATGATCATCCCGTTTTTGCCGCTCTATTTGCTGGAATTGGGAGTCGGTCCGTCCGATGTGAAAATGTGGGCCGGGGTTGTGTTCGCCGCCTCCTTTCTGGTCGCAGCGGTCATGGCGCCGTACTGGGGCCGCCGGGCCGACCGCTCCGGCAAAAAACGCATGATCATCAGGGCGGGTCTGATGCTGAGCCTGTCCTACTTTATGGGTGCCTGGGTCCGAAGCCCGTTTGAAATGGTTCTGGTCAGGGTATTCCAGGGAATCGCCAGCGGGTTCGTGCCGGCGTCGATGGCGCTGGTGGCGTCCTCATCCCCGCCGGAAAAAATGGGATTCTGCATGGGGGTCATGCAAACGGCGCTGGTGGTGGGCGGCATTGTCGG
>DCTI01000085.1 GCA_002329525.1 Negativicutes bacterium UBA1444 | reverse complement strand
CCGCGTTTGGTGAGCCAAATGGCATAGTCCAGATCGGTGACCTGGATCTCCCCGCCAATGCATTTGGCGCCCTGGCCCCATTTGAGCTCAATGATCACCTTGTCGCCGTATTTGTCGATAATATACTGGGCCACGCCATTTCGGGCATCTTCGACATTCATCTGAACCAGAATCGCGCCATATCCGTCATAGTAACGCAGATAACAGTCGATTCGGCGATCGAGTTCCGGCGCTTTGACGATTTTGCCGTTTTCCAGAACCGATGCCTTGTCGATGCCGACCACATTCTCACCGATGACGATAGGCACGCCCAGCAGGGCGGCGCCGATCGCAAAGGATTCCCAATATTTCGCGGCGATAAACGTCGATCCCAATGCGCCGGTCATGAACGGCATGCGGCATTTGGTCAGTACGTCGTTGCCGAATTCGCACTCGGTGCTGACGTTGGAAAAGATACAGTCGTCCTGGGAGTTGCTGATGCCGGCCGGCAAATTATTGGCGCCGTAATTGTAGCCCATGATCCGCAGGGCGCTGTAGGAAACCCCCACAGGGTTGTTGTTGCCGCTGCCGGCGGTCACAGTGCCAAAATCCCGCGGATAAAGCATTTTTCGTCCCCGAATGCTCGACATCCAGGTCTCGCATTTGCCGTGGCAGTCCGCCCGACACAATGAACACAATCCCGATTCAACCGGATTTCCTCGATTCACTGTTCCCAGTACGTCATTAACCTTTTCCATTCTCTTCCCCTCCATCATGTCAATTAAAATGCAAAAAAATAACTAATGTATAATATACACGGACCAATCGGTATTGTCTATGCACTTTGTCAATGTGTTTTGTATACTTGCACAAAATTTATTTTATCAATCGGCAAAAATGTAAATAAGCTGTCAGAAAAATCTATTTCTGTACAGCTTATCTCGGTCACGGCGGCGACTGCATCACCGTGTATATTCAGTTTATTGGCCGCGGTTTTGCCGGCCGTCGGTCCGATCGTCAATATTTATGTAACAGTTTGCGTAAATTTGTTGAATTTATTCATATCTTAATGCTTCGATCGGGTCGAGCAACGCTGCTTTGCGGGCCGGGTACACGCCGAAGAAAAGTCCGATAAGCACCGACACCCCGAATGCGCCCACGATGGCCCACCAGGCCACAATCGTATTCCAGCCCGCGACCCAGGAGATGACCCGGGCGCCGATGATGCCGACCGCGATGCCGAACAAACCGCCGGTCACGCTGATGGCCACCGCTTCAATGATGAATTGCAACAGCACGTTCCGGAAGGTTGCGCCCAGGGCTTTGCGGATGCCGATTTCCCGGGTCCGTTCCGTGACGGACACCAACATGATGTTCATGATACCGATGCCGCCCACCAGCAGCGATATTGCCGCAATGTTGCCCAGCAGTACCGTGATAGTCCCGGTTGTTTCGGTCATTGTCGCCATCAAAGCCGTCATGTTTCTCACCGTGAAATCGTTCTCCACGCCGGCCGCCAGATGATGGCGGCTCCGCAGCAGGGTCGTGACGTCTTCCTGCACTTTGTTGATGACATCGGCATTTTTCGCCTGAATGCTGATATTGTTCAGGTAAGTGATGCCCATCAGACGGTCCTGCGCCGTCGACAGGGGGATCAAAACCAGATCATCCTGGTCCTGTCCCATCGACGACTGCCCTTTAGTGCTCAGCACACCGACCACCCGGAACGGCGCCTGATTGATCCGGATGGTTTTGCCGACCGGGCTGGCCGCGCCAAACAGGTTGGTGGCAACGGTCTGCCCCAGCACCGCCACCCGGGCTCGGGAAGTGTCGTCACTGTGGGAGAAGAACGAACCGGCAGAAACACCGTAATTCCGTACGGTCAAAAAATCCGGCGTCGTTCCCTGCACGCTGGTCTTCCAGTTCTGGTTGCCATAGATCACCTGGTACTGGGAGCTGACTGCCGGCAACACATAGCTGATCCCGGCCACCTGCTTGGAAATCGCCTTGGCATCCTGATTCGTCAGCGTGATATTCGATCCCGCCGCCAATCGAACCGTACCGGGCGGTGCATTGGAACCCGGCATGACGATCAGCAGATTGCTGCCCAGGCTGGCGATGGAGTTCTGCACTTTCTGCTGCACGCCCAAGCCGATCGACACCATGGCAATCACCGCGCCGACGCCAATGATAATCCCCAGCATGGTGAGAATGGAGCGCAATTTATTGGACTTCAGCCCTTCCAAAGCTATCAGAATGCTTTCGAGGAACATGGCTCCACCTCCTTCCTACAAGCGCGGCGGCGGCCCCTGGTTCTGTTGGTTCGTGGTCGCAGTCGGTTTGGCCACCGGCAGGATCACTTGGTCGCCGGCATTCAGACCGTTTTTGATCTCGACGTTCTCGTCGTCGCTCAGCCCGGTTTCGACGGTAACACTCTGGGCCTTGCCATTCGTCATGACCTGAACATATTTCTGGCCTTTTTCCTCTTTCACGGCGGCAGCCGGCACCACCAGCACGTTCTTGCTTTCGCCGACCTGGATCGTCGTTCGCGCCGTCATGGTCGGGAACAACAACCCCTCGGCGGAGTCCACGTCCACATAGACCGGGTAATACACCACATTCGACGAGGTCGTTGCACTGCGGGAAATCAGCGCCACTTTACCGGTAAACGTTTTGTCCGGATAGGCGTCCACCGTGAACGCCACGGTCTGTCCCAACTGGATTCGTCCGATGTCGGTCTCGTCCACCAACACTTTGATCTGCATCTTCGACATATCCGCCACATTCATGATCACCTTCGGGCTGGAAATCCCCTGCGCCACCGTC
>DCTI01000017.1:4292-34933 GCA_002329525.1 Negativicutes bacterium UBA1444 | reverse complement strand
GACATTCCGCTGATTCCGGTTTCCACCGGCACCAACAACGTATTTTCCGTGATGGTCGAGGGGACCATCGCCGGCATCGCCGCTGGCGTAGTGGCGGCGGGGGCGGCTACGTCGCCCGGCGTGCGCCGGCGGACGAAAAAGCTGGTCATTGAAAAAAACAACCGGCCGGTGGATATCGCACTGGTTGACGCGGTCGTTTTGGATAGCCGATTTATTGGTTCCCGGGCCGTGTGGAATGTGGAGGGGATACGCCAGATTGTGCTGACCCGGGGAGAACCCCACAACATCGGGATTTCTTCCATTGGCGGGCACATATCGCCGGTCGGTCCGTTTGAGCGGAAAGGGCTTGCCATTGATTGCACAAGCCCGACATCCACTGTTTTGGCGCCGATCGCGCCGGGGCTGATCGTTCCGGTTCCCTTCGGCACAACGCGGGAAATCCAAATCGGTGAGGCGGTGGAGATTGGTCGGACTCCCTGCCTGATTGCGGTGGACGGCGAACGGGAAATCGAAGTCGGGGCCGATGCCGGGGTGGGGATTCGCCTGACCGGGGAAGGCCCCATGGTCGTAGATATCAGGGCCGCCTTGGCGGAAGCCGCGGCCCGGGGATATTTCCGGCGTTGATGATCGGATAGTCCGATGAGTACGGAATTGAAGGAGCGCAGGGATATGGCGACAGAAATTACAATGCCCAAGCTGGGGTTGACCATGACCACGGGAAAAGTCGGTCGATGGCTGGTTCAGGAAGGAAGTCCGGTGAAACAGGGCGAGGCGTTGCTGGAAATCATGACGGACAAGATCACGAATGTCATTGAATCGCCAAGTGACGGATTTTTACTGAAAATCATCGCCCGGGAAGGGGCGGAACTTCCAGTCGGTGCTGTTTTGGGGGCCATGGGAGGCGTCGGGGAAGAATATCAGGCAGCGTTGCCCATCGCTGCGGCAGGGATGGTGCAGNNGGAAATGCCGCGCCCGTTGCCGGCAGCGTCCGCCGGGACGCCAAAAAGTGGCGAAGAAAAAATCAGGATCTCGCCGTTGGCCCGAAAGCTGGCGGAGGAATGTGGCCTGGACTGGTCCGGAATCACCGGTACCGGGCCATCTGGTCGCATTGTCAAGGAAGATGTCGAAGCCGCCCTCGCCGCAGCCGCAACAAAGGAAACGGCTTCGCCTCGGCCGGCGCCGGCGGAGAGGGAATCATCCGCTTCTCCCGAATTTTCCGTGACGCCTTACGCGGGGATGCGTAGGGTAATCGGCGAACACATGGCGCAAAGCTGGGCGGTTTCCCCTAAGGTGGATTATCATGTGAGCGTTGACGCCACAGCCATGCTGAAGTTGCGGCAGGCGGGCAATCAAAAGGAGAACGAAAAAATCACCATTACCGACATCGTGGTGAAAATCGTCGCCAGAGCCTTGAAATTGCGGCCGAATATGAATGTCGCCCTGATTGGGGAACAGATCCGGCAGTATCCGGAACCTTGCATCGGCGTGGCGGTAGCCTTGGAAAACGGTTTGGTCGTTCCGGTGGTCCGGAATGCCGACTCGAAGCCGCTGACGACTATCAGCCGGGAAATTCGGCAACTGGCCCAAAAAGCCCGGGCCGGGCAGCTATCCCTCGAAGAAATGCGGGGAGGGACGTTCACCGTTACCAATGTCGGTGCTTTCCACTCCGTGGACTGGTTCACGCCGCTCCTCAATCAGCCGGAAACCGGAATTCTCGGCATCGGCCGTATCGTTGACACCCCGGTCGCGCGGGATGGCCAGATCGTGATCCGGCCGATGCTGGGAGTATCGTTGTCCTTTGATCACCGGATCATTGATGGCATGCCGGCCGCGGAATTTCTGAAAGTCGTGCTTGATCTCATGGAAGATCCCTGCCTGGCGTTGCTGTAGACGCCGGCAGGGATCTTCCGTCACCCAATTTTAAATAGGGGGGATTCGACAATGACATTGAAAGCGGCGTTTCTGTTTGTGGCACCAGGCGCCGATCCGGCCCAGCACCGGTCGGTCATCCGCACACCCAGCGTGGAATTGACCACGGTGGGCGTCAGCAATTACTCGGCAGCCCTGCAGGTTGTGGCCGATTTGACGGAGCAGGGAGTCACCGCCATCGAACTGTGCGGCGGATTCGGGATCGACGGCGCCGCCGCAGTGAACAAGGCTGCCGCCGGGAAAGCGGTTGTCGGCGTAGTCCGGTTTGATTCGCACCCCGGCCTCGGCTTCAAAAGCGGCGACGAAATCTTCCGGTGAACCGCGTCCGTCAGCGCAGAAGGAGAGTTGCGGCTTCCTTCAGCAGCAGGAAGGCGAACAGTAACAACACCGTGCCCATGATTTTCATCAGGACCAGGTAGGCTTTGCCCTGCAGAAAACGCCGAGAACGGTTCACCAATAAAGCAAGGCCGATTTTTGAGCCGATCAGGGCGAGATAGAACCCGGCCACAAAACATAAGACACTGTCCCAGCCCTGGGTTCGGGCGCTTAGAATGATCGGGCCGCCGACCATGATCCAGAATAGGTACGGGTGCGGGCTGAGGGCGTTGACAAGCGCGCCTTTGAACAACGAGCCCAGCGCTGTTGCGGTCGGTGGCGTCTCGATCCGGCCGGGAGAGAAGCTGGCGTAGGCCATGTGCAGCAAAAACAGCCCCCCCGCCAGCGAAACAAGCCCCAGAAGATTTTGGTAACCGGACATTCCGGCCAACAGGGCGACCGACAAGAAGATGATGGGAATGTCGGTCAGCAGCGGCGAAATCGCGGTTTTCAGCCCTTCGCCCAAGCCAAACCGCAAGGTTTGCGCGATCACCATGGCAAACAGCGGACCCGGTGATATTCCGGCCGAAAAACCCAATGACAGTCCGGCGACAGCAAACAGCCACATGGATTTCATTGTCTCCCGGATTTGGCCGGAACTTGTTTCAGGCTGAGGGCGATCCGGTTGCGCGCCGCATCGACGCTCAGAATGACGACTTCCACAATGTCACCGACGGATACAATGTCCAGCGGATGTCGGAACGGCTTGCTGCTGAGTTCGGAACGATGCAGCAGGCCGTTGATTTTTAGGCCGATATCGACGAAAGCGCCGAAATCGGTCACGTTATGAACAGTTCCTTTGACAAGGGTTCCGGGGAGGAGATCCGCCAGGTGGACGATGTTTTTCCGGGTCAGCGGCGGCGGCAGATCTTCCCGGGGGTCGCGGCCCGGCTTGGCGAGCGCGTCCAGAATATCCCGCACCGTAGGTTCGCCGGCGGACAATTCCCTGGCCAGCACCGAAGCGTCCACTGTTTTCAACGCGGCCTGCAGTTGCGGCAGGCGGGTGCGTTCCGTCAAATCCGCTTTGCCAAACCCCAGCCGGGTCAGAAGTGTTTCTGCCAACGCGTAGGATTCGGGGTGGACCGGCGTGTTGTCCAGCGGGTCCGCCGCCGCCGCGATTCGCAGAAACCCGGCGCACTGCGTGAACGCGGCCGGCCCGAGCCGGGGGATTTTCAGCAGTTCCTTGCGCCGGGTAAAACGGCCGTTGGCATCCCGCCAGGCGACGATGTTTTTAGCGACGGGACCCTGAATACCGGCGACATGCCGCAATAGCTCGACGGAAGCGGTATTGAGATCGACGCCGACATGGTTGACCGCCGACTCGACGACTCCGTCGAGGGTCTGCAGCAACTCTTTTTGATCGACATCATGCTGGTATTGGCCGACGCCGATGGCTTTGGGTTCGATTTTGACAAGTTCCGCCAGGGGATCCTGAACCCGCCGGGCGATGGACACGGCGCCCCGCAGCGTGACATCAAGGTCCGGAAGTTCCTCTTTGGCGAGTTTGGAGGCGGAATAGACGGAGGCGCCGGCTTCGTTGGCGATCACGTAGTGCAGGGACAGGGAATGGTCGCGGATCAACCCGGCCAGGAATTCTTCCGTTTCATACGAGGCGGTGCCGTTGCCGATCGCGGCCAGGGTCACATTGTGGCGGCGGATGCGGTCCAGCATCAGTTTGGCGGAGGACTCGCGCTGGGCGGCGCTGTGCGTCAGATAAAAGACGGCGGTGTCCAGGACACTCCCCTGGGGGTTGACGATGGCCGCCTTGCAGCCGGTCCGGTATCCTGGATCCAGTCCCAACACCGTGTGCCCGGCCAGCGGTGGCATCAGCAGGAGTTGCCGCAGATTGCGCCCGAATAGATGAATGGCCTGCTTTTCGGCATTTTCGGTCAGGAGACTGCGAACTTCGCGCTCCATGGCCGGGAACAATAGACGTTTGCAACTGTCCTGCACCGCTTCGCTGATGTCGGGTTGCCACAGCGAAGAGGAAACGAAAACTGCGCGGGAAACCAGCTCAGTGAGACTCTCCTGAGGAATTTCAAAATGAACCTTGAGCGCTTTTTTTGTTTCGCCGCGGTTGACGGCGAGAATGCGGTGGGAAGGCATGTGGTTGACTGCCTCCCGGTATTCCTTGTAGTTCAGGAACTCGGGAGCCTCGTTGTCCGGTACGGCCAAAGTAGTCGACAACGCGGCGGTTTTCCAAATTTCGCGCCGTAGCAGCGTCCGCAGATCAGCCCGCTCGGCAATGGTTTCAGCGACAATGTCCCGGGCGCCGGACAAAGCGGCTTCCGCATCTTCCACGCCGGTTTCGGCATTGATGAATCCGGCTGCGATAGCCAGACGGTCGGCGGCAGGTGGATCGGCCTGAGTCAACATCCGTTCCGCCAGCGGTTCCAGGCCTTTTTCCCGGGCAATCTGGGCCCGGGTTCTTTTCTTGGGGCGGAACGGCAGATACAGGTCTTCGAGCTCCTGCAGTTTCTGGGCGGATTCGATCGCCGCCGCCAATTCCTCGGTCAATTTGCCCTGGGCTTCGATTGCAGAACGAATTTCCTCCTGACGTTTGCCGACGTTGCGGAGGTATTGCATCCGCTCTTCAATGGAACGGATTTGTTCCTCGTCAAGGTTGCCGGTGGCTTCTTTGCGGTAACGGGCGATAAAAGGAACGGTATTGCCGCCGTCGAGCAGTTCGATCACCGCCGCGGTTTGCTGCGGTCGGACACCGAGCTCGCGGGCGATCATGGCAGGAATTTCAGCAAGTTTCATGGTACACTCCTTGTCGTGATTAAATAATCGGGCGGCCCGCCGCGGCCGGTGAAACAGAGGTCGCCGCTGCGGCGCCCGTTGCCGCCAGGGCCCGACCGAGCCGGCGGATGCCCTCGCTCAGGCGTTCTTCGTCGTGGGTGGCGAAACAGAGCCGGATTTCATGACTGACGGCGCCATGGGCGTAAAAGGCGTCGCCAGGGACGAAAGAGATCCCAAGTGTCGCCGCCTGACGCAATAGTTCCGTTGGCAAAATCGCCGGGGTCAGGCGGCCCCAAAGATACAATCCGCCTTCGGCGAGGTCGAAATCCATGGTGGGGCTGCAATATTTTCGGATGGCCGCCGCCATGGCGTTACGGCGTTTTTTATATTCCCGGCGTACTTTGGCCAAATGCGGGGTCAGGGCATCTTCCTCCAGGCAGGTATGCAGGATCAGCTGGGCCAGATTGTGGCTATGCAGATCGACATATTGCTTTTCCTGGGCCAGACGGTTGATGACCGGCGCGGCGGCATGGACCCAGCCGGTTCGCAGGCCGGGGAACAGCGTTTTGGAAAAGGTGCCGATATGGATGACTCCTCCGTAGGTATCCAGCTGCTTGAGCGACGGCGGCGGCGGCGAACCATAGTAAAGCAGGCTGTACGGATCATCTTCGATGATGGTGAGACGGTGGCGGGCGGCAAGGCGGATCAGTTCCTGCCGGTCCGAGAGACTCATGACCCGGCCGGTTGGGTTTTGAAAGTCGGCCATGGTGTAGAAAAATTTGGGCCGATAGCGGATGAGATAGTCTTCAAAAATTTCCAGATCGAGTTTTCCTGCCGAAGGCAGGCACAGCAAGCGGGCGCCGGCGGCCTCCAGCACCTGAATGGCACCCAGATAGGTCGGGGATTCCAGGATAACATAATCCCGCGGTTCGATGAAAGACTTGACAATCAAAAACAGTCCCTGCTGCGACCCCGAAACGACCAGGATTTGCTCGGGGGAAGCCGTCTTGCCCAACCGGGATTGCCAGGCGGCGATGGAACGGCGCAACGGGAGGTAGCCTTCAGTGGCGATGAGGCCGAGGTCGGCGAGGTCAAGCGAATGGCGGCGGGAATCCAACAGCGCATGGATCATGTCGACGGGATAGAATGCCGGATCCGGCATTCCGGCCGCCATCGAGATGGTATCGTCGGCGGTGGGCGAAGCGATGATGGAGCGCATGATGGAGGAAAGCGGCGCCTTATAGCCAGGGGTGAACAACTGTTCCCACGGCATTGTCGGCGATGGGGAACCGGTCGCGGCGGGTTCGCTGCTAACGAAGGTGCCGCTGCCGACCCGGGTGGATACCAATCCGCGCTCCTCGAGCAGGCTGTATGCGTTGATCACGGTAGTCCGGCTGACGCCAAGCAGGCGGGAAAGTTCCCGCTCCGGCGGCAGTTTGCTGCCAGCCGGCAGGGTGCAGTCCTGGATCTTGACCGTCAGGGCCGTCACGATCTGGAGATATAGCGGCAGGGACAGGGCCGCGTTCAGATGAATGCCGCTAAGAGTTTTGGTTATATCCATTTTGCATCACAGCCCCCGATAACATGAAATTGGTATCTAGAATATGTTTAATTGGATATTCACAGCCCGATTCCTGCCGGTTAAGATAGAGAAAATCAAAAGTTTCTTCGGTATGGGATAGCCAAGGCAGAACGACATGGGAAAAGTGTCCGGCGAAAACAGGGGGAAGGTGCAGGATATGTCATGGAACGGCGGAGAATTTCGCGCCGGCATTCGGGATACATTGCCGTTGATGTTGGGGGTGTTTCCGTTTGGGCTGGCATACGGAATTTTCGGGAAATCGGTTGGGTTAACCGCGGGGGAAACTATTTTGATGTCGTTGACGGTATTTGCCGGAGCGGCTCAGTTCATCAGCTTGCCCATGTTTGGCGCCGGTGCAGGGTTCTTGATGATCACGCTGACGACCTTGCTGATCAATCTGCGCCATTTGCTGATGGGCGCTTCCCTGGTTCCGTATATCGGCAAGCTGCCGCTGCCGTGGAAAGCGTTTCTTTGCTATGGCATGGCGGATGAGACCTATGCGGTGACCATCAGCCGGGCCCAGACCGGCGCTTATCATCGCGACTACCAGTTCGGCAGCAATGCGACCGGCTATGTGACTTGGGCAGTGTCTACCGTGATGGGGGTGTTTTTGGGCAGCCACATCAGCGACCCGCTGGCCTGGGGACTGGACTTTGCCATGCCGGCGACTTTTCTGGCCCTGCTGGTACCGCGTCTGACGGACCGGATCAGTCTGACGGTGGCCGGAGTCTCGGCAGTTGTGAGCGTGGCGGCGGCAGTCCTGCTACCGGGGAAATGGTACATCATCATTGCCTGTCTGACTGCTGTGGCGGCAGGCGCCTGTCTGGAAGGGAGTGAAGCGGATGCGACCTGAAATCGTTCTGACTATTTTCGGTATGGCGCTCGCCACCTATTTTACCCGCTTCGCCAGCCCTTTACTGTTGGCCCGTACGGGGATTCCGGCTTGGCTGGGGCGCTTGTTGAAACATGTGCCGACCGCGATGCTGACCGCCTTGGTCGCGCCGGCCTTGTTGGCACCGCAGGGGGTCGTGGAAATCAGTCTGGCCAACCATTATCTGATTGCCGGTACCGTTGCGGCGCTGATGGCCGGCCGTCGCCTGCATCCGGCAGTGACCATGGGCTCGGGCATGGCCATCATGCTGGTTTTGCGCTGGGGAAGCTTTGGATCGTGAGGGTGGGCGATTATTGCAGCCCGAATGCGGACTGAATATTTCCCAGTGAGGGGACGTTAAAAGACGAGGGTCATCGCGAACAATGCGATGACCCTCGTCTTTTAGATTTTCAGCTGTCTTCGTGGATCAGCAGTAGGTGGCGACGTATTCTTCCGTCATGGTTTCCAGCGCGGCGTTAATCTCGCTGATCGCCTGCTCGGAAAGAGCAAACCGATGCAGGTCTTCGCTGTGCGCCAAAGCGGCCAGCTTGCTGATGCGGGCTAAAAGTTGGCTTTTTTCCATCGTAAATACACCTCGTAAATTATTAATAGTAGAATGACGAAACTTATCTTAACAGCCATTCCGAAAAAATGCCATAGAAAAATTAATAGACGCAATAGCAAGTGTGTTTGGTGTTTTGTGATAATGTGACGATTAACAGGAAAAGTGGTGAAAAAAGGTGGCTGACCGCAAAAAAATTACAGATATGAACCGGTTCGATCAAAATAATCCGGTTGCGAATCGGACTTCCGTCAGCGGAGGGAGTATTGCGAAAATGCGGAGGCCGGATAATACGGCGCTGACGAAAATGAACAAACGGCAAATCTCAATAAATATGGCTAAATAAAAAGTATACATTTACAAATGGCGGATACGGTAGTAGACAGAAAGCTCTCCATGAAATAGAATAATGTACGATAAGTGTATTGTTGCGGGACTTTTTGTGCTGCGGAAACAAAAAATGTGGGAGGTTTGGTCATGAAGAGCTACAAAGGATCAAAAGTCATTGCCCTCGTAATCGCCGCTGCCTTGGTGCTGACATTATTGGCCGCCGGGTGCGGCGGTGGCGGCAGCAAACCCGCCGAACCGGCAAAAACAGCCGCGCCGGTAAAATGGGTCGCCAACTCGGTCTGGCCGCCTGCCAACCATCATAGCGTCGGCTTGACCGAATTCGCCAAACGGGCCAAGGAAGCGACAAAAGGGAAAGTCGAGATCACGGTTCAGACTGGCGGCGCCTTGGGGTACAAGGGACCGGAACTGCTCAAAGCTGTCCGCGACGGACTGGTGCCGATGTCGGATATGCTGACAAGCGGCGTGGCAGGGGACGAACCGCTGTTCGACATTGTGACGTTGCCGTTTTTGATTCAGAGTTTTGAGGAAGGAAAAATTCTCAGCGATATCGCCCGCCCTCATTTTGACAAAGTGGCCGAACAAAAATGGGGACAAAAGATCCTCTATATTGCACCCTGGCCGGCCGCTGGACTGTGGACCAAAAAGGAAGTCAAAACCTTGGCAGACATGAAGGGCCTGAAAACACGGACATATGACAAAAACGGCGCCTTGGTGATGCAGGCTGTCGGCGGCACGCCCTATCCGCTGCCGTTCAGCGAAGTCTATTCTTCGCTTGCCACCAATTTGATCGATTCGGTGCTGACTTCCACTCCCACCGCCGTAGATGCGAAGTTCTGGGAAGTCCTGAAATTCTATGCGCCGATCAACATTACCATGGCGACGGACCTGGTCACGGTCAACCTGAAAGAGTTCAACAAACTGGACAAGGACACCCAGGCGGCCTTGATCAAACTGGGTAAGGATATGGAAACCGAAATGTGGAAGAAGGTCGCCCAGCTGGATAAAGATCAGGAAGCAATCAGCAACAAGGGCGGCATCAAAACGATCGCCCCGAGTAAAGAATATCTGAATGAGTTGTCCGCCATTACCAAAGGCATCCGGGAAGACTGGCTGAAAAAAGCGCCGCCGGAAGCTAAGGTCATCGTTGACGAATTCAATAAAAAGGTCGGACGGAAGTAGCGATAAGAATTAGAGGAGTCCGATGGGAACTGTCTCGTCGGCTCCTCTTTTTTTCAAGCGGGAGGGAATACAATGGAGCTATTTGTGCGCTTTTGTGATCGATTGGCGGTTGCCTGCGGCGTAGCATCGGGGTTGTTGATGATTGTGTCAACCTTGCTGGTATTGGCGGAAATATTTGTGCGAACGGCTTTTTCCAAGACGCTCTACATCACGGAGGAGTACTCCGGCTACATGATGGCGGCCATGACTTTTCTGGCGCTAGCCTATACCCTGAAAGACAAGGGTCACATTCGGATGACTTTTTTGCATACGATCGCCAAAGGCAGGGCCAAAGTCATGGTGGATATTTTTGCATTTTGTGTTGGCGCGGTTTTTTGTGCCGTATTGACTTATACAACCGCCGATTTCTTTTGGGACGCGGTGATGACCAAAAGCCGTTCGATGTCGATCTCGCAGACCTATATGGCGATTCCTCAGTTTTTCATGCCATTTGGCACATTGGTTATGACCCTGCAATTTTTCGCCGAAATATTTCGTTCGGTGCTGTTGCTGCGGTCCGGCAAGGTGGATGACGTGGAAGCGGAATCCAATCTGTTGGGACGATAGGGAGGCGAACTCATGGACTTATTTGTTATTTCTTTTTCCTTGCTGACTTGTCTGGCCGCTTTTCTGCTCAGCACGGTCTGGGTCGGAATTTCGCTCTTTTTAGTCGGATTGGTAGGCTTTGTTCTATTTACCGGGAGTCCACCGTTGGCGATTTTGTCGAACATAACCTGGAACAGCACCAGCGGTTCCACCATGCTAGCCTTGCCGTTGTTTGTCCTGATGGGGGAAATTCTGTTCCGCAGTAAAATCTCCGAAAACCTGTTTAATGGTTTGTCGCCCTGGATGGACCATTTGCCGGGTCGACTCGTCCATGTAAATATTGTGGCCTGCACGTTGTTTGCTGCGGTCAGCGGCTCTTCGGCCGCCACGACGGCCACTGTCGGAAAAATCACCCTGCCGGAGTTGTTGAAGCGAAAATATGATCGGTCCCTGGTGCTGGGGTCGCTGGCAGGCGCCGGTACCCTGGGCTTTCTGATCCCTCCCAGCATGATGATGCTTGTGTACGGTATCCTGGCGGATGTCAGTATCGGCAAGCTATTTATCGCTGGCGTTCTTCCCGGATTGATCCTGGCGACTTGGTTCAGCGGATTTGTGTTTTTTCGGTGCCTGTTGAATCCCAAGCTAGCCCCGGCCAGCGACTTGACCTATACATGGAGTGACCGCTGGAATACCATTCCCCAACTGTTGCCGGTCATTTCGCTGATCGTGATGGTGCTGGGCAGTATTTATCTGGGCTGGGCGACGCCCACGGAGGCGGCTGCCGTGGGAGTGTTGGGCTCGGTGTTCTTTGCTTGGATTACCAGAAGCCTAGACAGGACGGTCCTGAAAGAAGCCCTGATGGGTTCGGTCAAGACTAGCTGCATGATCATGTGGATTATTTGCGGTGCTTCGTTTCTGTCGGTAGCGGTAGGCTATCTGGGAATCCCGACCACTTTAACCGCCTTTATCAGCACTCTCGGCTTATCCAAGTATATGTTGATCGTTATTTTGTCGATCATGTACATCATTCTCGGCTGTCTGATCGACGGCTTTTCCATGATCGTCATGAGTCTGCCGATTGCCTTGCCGTTGATCAAGGCGGCCGGGTTCGATCCCATCTGGTTTGGCATCTATCTGGTGGTTATGATTGAAGTGGCGCAGATTACGCCGCCGGTCGGCTTTAACCTGTTTGTCATCAATGGGTTGGTGCATGATGATTTGTTTACCATCGCAAAGTATGCGTTTCCGTCGTTTGTCATCATGATGGCATTTACCGCGTTAATTACCATCTACCCGGATATTGTCCTGATGATTCCGCGTCTGATGATCAAGTAACCGCTTGCGCAACTGTGGCGGATGATAAAAGCCTGCTGTCCCGCAAGCGGACAGCAGGCTTTTTAAAAAACATGTATAATTATCATAATGTAGAAAAAGCTCTATGTGCGCGAGGGTCGGTTGCAATGAACATTCAGATTTTCGGTACGAAAAAGTGCCGGGATACGCAAAAAGCGGAGCGTTATTTTAAAGAGCGCCGGATTCCCTACCATTTTGTCGATCTCGCTGAACGAGGCCTGTCCAAGGGGGAGCTGGATAAAATCAAGATTGCCGCTGGCGCGGAAAATTTGCTGAATCGGGACAGCAAGGAATACAGCCGCCTAAACATGCAATATATCGTTCACAACCGGGACGAAATGCTGCTGCAACATCCGCTGCTGCTCCGTACCCCGATTGTCCGGAACGGCGCCAAAGCCACCATCGGCTATTGTCCGGAGGTTTGGCAGGGGTGGGAATGAGCGTAGCCTTCGTCTATATGGTGGAATGCTGCGATAGTACCTACTATACGGGCTGGACCAATGACGTGGCGGCGAGGGTGGCTGCTCACAATGCCGGCTGCGGCGCCCGCTACACCCGCGGCCGCGGGCCTGTCCGACTGGTGTACACGGAGGAATGCCCGGACAAACCGACGGCCCAGCGCCGGGAATGGGAAATCAAACAACTGAGCCGGCAAGGAAAACAACGCCTGATCCAGGGGTGGAATTCCCCCTTGGCAAACAACGCAAGCGGCGAACCTTGAAAGGAGTGGAAGCGTGCACGGCGGATCTGCCAAACCGGGAAGCATAACGTATAGCGTAAATGACAAACCCCCGGTCGGGACGATTATTCCCCTGGTCATGCAGCATGTGGCCATGTTGTCGGTGGAGTTGGTCTTCCCAGTGGTTGTCGTGAGCATGGCCGGCGGCACGGTGGACATGGCCCGGGACGCGGTCAGCCTGATGATGATCGCCATGGGAGTCGGTACTATTTTTCAGGCGTTGGGAAAAGGTCCGGTCGGCTCGGGCTACTTTTGCGCGCATGAAACCGGAACCGCCTATTTTCCGGCAGTGATCGCCACGATTCAAAGCGGCGGTATAGGTCTGATGAGCGGCATGGTATTCGTGTCCGGACTGATTCAGATGCTGGTCAGCCGGGTGATTCATCGATTGCGGGTGTTGTTTCCGTCGGAAATCATCGGGTTGATTATCGTTATGATGGCGTTTTCCTATATTTCCTACAGTATGTCGGCGCTATGGGGCGTTAGCGGCAGTGGCCACAGCGCCGTGACGACCACGCCGGAAGCATTGTTCGTCGGATTTTTCACTTTGTTGGTCATCGTCTCGCTTTATATCTGGGGAGGCAAGCGACTGCGGGAGTACGCGATTCTGGCGGGAATTATTGTTGGCTATGCCAGCGCCTATGCAACCGGGGTCATGGATTCCGAGAAACTGGCACGGGTAGCGGCGGCGCCGATGATGACATTTCCCAACATCCACGGCGGCTGGAGCTTCGACGTCAAGTTCCTGCCGGCGTTTATTGTGGCGGCGCTTTGTTCCAGCATCATTACGATCGGCAACATGTCGACCTGCCAAAAGGTCAATGAAGTGGACTGGCGGCGGCTGAATTTGCGGGAGGCGGGCAATGGGCTGTTTGCGGAGGGGCTGGCGACGGTTTTCAGCGGGATCGTCGGTGCTCTCCCCCAGACGACCAGTCCCGGCAGCGTCGGCCTGTCGGTGGCGACCGGCGTGACCAGTCGTTATGTTGGTTTTGCCGTGGGCGCCCTGCTGATTGTGCTGTCGTTTTTCTCGCAAATCGCCACGTTCTTGGCGGTCATGCCCCGGCCGGTGATCGGCGTCATTTTATTGGTGGAAATCGCATTCATCTTTCCGGCGGGAATGCAGGTATGCACCTCGCGGATGTTGGATTTTCGCAAGATGTTTGTGCTTGGCCTGTCGATCGCTTTCGGAATGGCTGTCGATGTCGTTCCGGACATGAGCAGCACCTGGCCGGCCTGGTTGGCCCAGTTGTTCAATTCCCCGATTGCCATGGCGTCGGTGACCGCCATTTTGCTGACCTTGCTGTTCCGGATCGGAATTGCCAGCCACCAGATCATCGAATTGGAACTGGCGGAGTATCCGGACCGGTTAGCCGCTTTCCTGGAAGAGAATGGCGAGGCTTGGGGCGCGCGCCGGGAAGTGGTGCACAGAGTCTTGTTTACAGTGGAGGAGCTCTTGCAGCTGATCGAGGTCGAACAATTGGCGACCGGCAAGATTCGACTGGATGTGGGTTTTGAGGAATTCAGCATGACGGCGAAGGTTTCCTACATGGGGAATGCGCCCGTCCTGCCGACAGCCAGGCNNTTCTGGTCCGGCGATATGCCCGGCGGATTCAGGTGGAACAGAAAAACGGAATATGCCATGTCGAATTTTCGTTTGAGCATTGAACAACAAAAAAGCCGGCTGAGCCGGCTTTTTTGTGTTTTGCGTCAACCTTCAGTTTCTGTTTTTACGTACGCGTGGCTGAAAAAGGGCTGGAAGACGACGCGGTTGCGTCCCTGAAGCTTGGCCTGGTAAAGCGCGTTGTCCGCCGTTTGCAGAGCGACCATGGCGTCCGTGTCCGAGATGGGGACCGTGCAGGTGAAGCCAGCGCTGACTGTAATCATCGCGGCTGTCGGTGAAAACCCGTGGCCGATTGCCAAGTCGATCACGGATTGGCGCATCCGTTCCAGGACTCGGATGGCCCCGTCTACATTGGTATTGGGGAGGATCAGGGCGAACTCTTCCCCGCCATAGCGGGCGCAAAAATCGCCCGGCCAGTGCAAGGTGCCTTTTAAGGCCTTGGCGATAGCCTGCAGGCACCGATCGCCGGCCATATGTCCATAATGATCGTTGTATGGTTTGAAGAAATCAAGGTCCAGCATCCCCACGCCAATCAACGTGCCGTCACGATGAGCCCGTTTCCATTCCAGGGTCAGGGTTTCATCAAATGTCCGACGATTCGGTATTTGCGTCAAATAATCAATGGTTGCCAGTCGGGTGAGCTCTTCCGTGATGACGTTCTGCTGCAACCGCGAAAAAGCCTGACAAAGCCGGCTAACGGAGCTGGAGGTCGCGTTGCGGGGCGGACTGACAAGAACCTGGACATCGGGGGGCAGATAAGAACCGAAAAATTCATAGAGATCCTTGCCGGGGCCGACATAGGAACTGCCACCGGTAATATGTTTGGCGGCGGCAATTTTTTTTGCGACCACCGCGTACTCCATTTCGTCATAGGCCACGATATCATAGTTCAGATGCATTAAGCCGTATTTCTGCAGATGCGCCATCAGCACCCGGGTGCCGGCCAGGCTGTTGTTGAATATGAGCATCGGCGTACCGGCCGGAATCCGGCTGAGGGCGAGAAAATACTCGACGGGCGGCACAAATTCCAGCGCCACGACCTTTTCAGCGCCAAACGCTTCTTCCATTTGTTCCTGCCGATTAACCAGGCAGACATAGAGGTCGGCGCCGCTCAGATTTCGGTAGCGATCAATCGTGGCGGTTTCAATTTCGATAATTCCGCCGACGCTTTCCACCACGACGTTGCGGATTTCTTCCACGTTGGCCGGATTGGCGCCAATAACGGCAATTTTAATGGGCACGCCGACAACTCCTTACGCGCAGAATGGGGCAAGAAAGATTGGAAGCGCATTGGAATTAAACTAGTTATTTGACGCCGACCCCATTTTTCCTGCTAGCGGCGTAAAGCTTTTTTGAGTTTCGGCGCCAGGATGACGGCGACAATGAGGCCGACCGCAGAGGTCAGCAAGGAAGCGGGGATGTTGGCCAAAGCCACGGACAGGCTGCCGGTGACTTGCCACCAGGCCAGAATGTAACCGGCGAGGGTCCAAAGGGCGGCGGCAACGCAACCAATCATTGTCCGAACCAGCGACCAGGAAGGGCGCGCGTCGGTGGGGAATTTTTCTTGCGGGCACAACCCATGGGCAATCAGGCCGGCGATCAGGCCGGCGATGCCTTTGATGACAAACGACCAGGGCGTATAGGGGGAGAATCCCATCAACAAATCGAAGAAGGCCGAGCCGATCGCGGCAGACAATCCGGCATACAGCCCGCCGAAAGTCATGGCGACGGTGAACATAAAGGCGGTTCCCAGATGAACCATGGCGCCGACTCCCACCGGGATCTTGATGGAAGTGGCAATCGCGCACATACTGGCCAGGACACCAATGTATACGATGTCTTGCAGGGTTAGCTTTCGGCGGTCAGGCATGATCAATATCCTCCGGCGATCCCAAAGTGGGCGTGCCGGAAAAAAGCCAGGGGAGGCAGAATTCCAGCAAAATCCCTTCCCGGGTAGGCACTCCCGACGCGGCGGACAGTCGAACNNACAAAATCGCCGGCGGCCCGGATGGCCTCGGGCAGGGAAAGCCCCGTCAACAGTTTTCCCAGCAAAACACTGGCGAAAGCGTCGCCGGTTCCCGGATATTTGACCGGAATATAATCGTAGACGAAGGGCCAGATTTCCCCCGTCGCACGGTCGAATCCCAGGTTGGCGATCTTATGGCCGGGCAGGGGAATACCGGTGATGACGATTTGAGCCGGACCCATTGCCGCCAGCCGGCGCAACCAGGGCCGGACGTCGTCAATGTTGACAACCGTGGACTGCCAGGGCTCATCCAGCAAAAAACAGGCTTCCGTGTAATTCGGCGTAATAATGCCGGCCTTTTTTACCAACGTCCGGATTTGCGCCTTCATGGCGTCGGTGCAGATGGAATAGAGATGGCCGTCGTCGCCCATGACCGGATCGACCAGGATCAGGGGCCGGTTGGCGGAAAAGTCGTCGATGAATTGGGCAACCAGAGCAATTTGATTTTCCGAGGCGAGAAAGCCGCTGTAGACGGCATCGAACTCAATTCCCTCGCGACGCCAGTGCGACGAAAAAGCAGGGATGTGTCGCGCAAAGTCATAAACCTCAACTCCGGTGAAGCCGCCGGGATGAGTGCTGAGAATGGCGGTTGGCAACGGGCAGGTCTGCACGCCCAGACACGACAGGATGGGCAGGATGACGGTCAGGGAACAACGGCCGATGCAGGAAAGATCTTGGACGGCCGCCACTTTTTTTATGTGGGAAGGGGTCATGGAGCGCCTCCTTGTTACCGGTTCTGACTAATATTATGCGCTATCCGGTTGTCGACTGCAAATTGCTGTTGCCAAGAAAATCAACGCCCGCGGAAAGGGTGCGCAGGATTTTCCGGGAGCGATTGCGAATCGAGTATTTTCAGACCAATGAATAGAAAGCAGGGATGAAATGTTTGTAAAGAATCGGGAAAAACCTTTTTTGGCGATTGTGCCCGGCATCCAACGCAAAACTCTCGCTGTCGGCGACCATACTTTGATGACGGAGTTCATTCTGGAGGCTGGCGCGGAATTGCCGGCACACAAGCATCCGCACGAACAAATCGGTTTTTTGGTGTCCGGGTGCCTGATCCTGACGATTGGCGGTGAATCCTGTGAAATGAGACCGGGCGACAGCTGGGCGGTGCCAGGGGATGTCGAGCACAGCGCGAAAGTCATCGAACGGGCCGAGGCGATCGAAGTGTTCCATCCGGTTCGGCAGGACTATCTGTAAAGAAGGTTTTGACGGCGAGCCGATCCCTGGGATAAAATAAATAATATTGCGCAGGCTGTTGAGGGAGCCTCAACGATTGTAGCTTAGCTATTTTATTTCGGGGAGAGAATAAACTGTCGTGAGTGTATTAACTGTTGAAAATGTCAGTCATGGCTTCGGGGCGCGGCAAATCCTGGAGGACGCATCATTCCGGCTCCTCAAGGGCGAACATGTTGGCCTGATCGGCGCCAATGGCGAAGGAAAGTCCACCTTTCTCAGCATCATCACCGGCCAGTTGCAGCCGGACGCCGGCAAGGTGGAATGGTCCAACCGAGTCACGGTCGGTTATTTGGATCAACACGCGGTGCTGACCAAGGGAAAAACCATCCGGGATATTTTGCGCACAGCCTTTCAGGCGATGTTCGACTGGGAGGCGGAGATGCTGGGCATCTACGACCGGATGGGCGAGGCGGATCCGGACGAGATGGACAAGATGATGGCGGATGTCGGTGAGTTGCAGGATTTGCTCGATCACAGCGGCTTCTACATGTTGGACGCCAAAATCGAAGAAGTCGCCAATGGGCTGGGACTCGGCGATATTGGCCTGGACCGGGACGTCAGCGATCTGAGCGGCGGGCAGCGCACCAAGGTGTTGCTGACCAAGCTGTTGTTGCAAAATCCGACGATCCTGATTCTGGATGAACCGACCAATTATCTCGATGTCGAACATATCGAATGGCTGAAGCGTTACCTGACCAACTATGAGAACAGCTTCATCCTGGTGTCGCACGATATTCCGTTTCTGAACGAAGTCGTCAATGTGATCTATCATGTGGAGAACACGGTGTTGACCCGCTATACCGGCAACTATGAACAGTTCCAGCAATTGTACGCGATTAAGAAGAATCAGGAAAATCGCGCGTATGAGCGGCAGCAGCAGGAAGTCGAACGCCTGGAGGACTTCATCGCCCGCAACAAGGCCCGGGTAGCCACGCGCGGGATGGCCAACAGCCGCCAAAAGTGGCTGGATAAGATGGAAGTGGTGGAAAAGCCGCGGGAAAAACCCAAACCGACCTTCCAGTTCCGGGAAGCCCGGACGCCGGGCCGGGTCATCGTCGAGGCCGAGAATCTGGTTTTGGGCTATGGGGAGCCGCTGACCCGACCGGTGGAGCTGACGCTGGAACGGGGAAAAAAGGTGGCGATCCGGGGCGTTAACGGTCTCGGCAAAACCACGCTGCTGAAGACGTTGCTGGGACAAATTCCGGCTTTTGCCGGACAAGTCCAGCTGGGTGAATTTTTGTTCCCCGGCTATTTCGAGCAGGAATCCAGCCGCGACAATACCAATACCGCCCTGGAAGAAGTCTGGCGGGAATATCCGGGCCTCAGCAACGCCGAAGTCCGGGCGGCGCTGGCGCGCTGCGGCCTGACCAACGAGCACATCACCAGCCAGATGCAGGTGCTGAGCGGCGGCGAAAACGCCAAGGTCCGCCTATGCAAGCTGATGCTGCGGGAAGTGAACTGGCTGGTGCTGGACGAACCGACCAACCATCTGGACCAGGACGCCAAGGCCGAACTGAAGCGGGCGCTGATGGAATTTAAAGGAACTATACTGCTGGTTTCCCACGAACCGGATTTTTACGAGGACTGGGTCAGCGACATCTGGAATGTTGAAGACTGGACGACAAAAGTAGTATAGTTGGATTGAAACAAAAAGCGAGGAGAGGATAGCATGCCACGGAAATCGTTTACCGCCGCCGGGGCGACAGCGGTCGGCCCCTATTCCCATGCCGTGGACGCCGGCGATCTGGTTTATCTTTCCGGTCAGACGCCGTTGGATTCGGCGACCGGCAAACTGGCCGAGGGGGATATCGCCGCCCAGACCGAGCAGTGCTTCAAAAATCTGTTCGCCGTGCTGGCCGCTGCTGGCCTGTCGGAGGCGGATGTCGTGAAAGCCAATGTGTTTCTGACGGATATGGGCAATTTCGCCGCCATGAATCAGGTTTACGCCACTAAGTTTTCCGCTCCCTATCCTGCCCGCTCGACAGTGGCGGTCGCCGGTTTACCCCTCGGCGCTCAGGTAGAGATTGAACTGATCGCCCGCCGACCCGCAAAATAGTGTTTTCTCTGGAAAAAGCCTCAGACGCGTTGCAGGGGGTGGCCCGAAAGGTTGGGGCAATGCAGCGCGAGAATCTGGGCCGGCGCGATCTGCAAATGGATCGCAAATCTACATCGATCGATTTGGTTACGGAAATTGATCGTCGTTCGGATGAATTGATCGTTAGTTATTTGCGGCAGGAATATCCCGACCATGCGATTTTGGCCGAAGAATCCGGTGAGTCGGGCGAAAAATCCGAGTATCGCTGGGTGATCGATCCGGTGGACGGGACCACCAATTACGCCCAGGGCCTGCCGATTTTTGCGGTGTCGATCGCCCTGGAATACCGTCGGGAAGCGGTACTGGGCATCGTGTACGCGCCGGTGACCGACGAGATGTTTACGGCGATTCGGGGACACGGAGCATACCTGAACGGGAAACGGCTGCAAGTCGGGACCAAGACCGACCTGCTCGATTGCGTGGTGGCGACCGGTTTCCCCTATGACGTGGCCACCCATCCCTTGAACAATGTCGATTATTTTACGGCCATGCTGCCCAAGGCGCGGGCAATCCGCCGCATGGGCTCGGCGGCTTACGACCTGGCCTGTGTTTCCTCCGGCGCATTCGACGGGTTTTGGGAAATGAACCTGTCGTTGTGGGACGCGGCGGCCGCCATGTTGGTGGTAAAGGAAGCGGGCGGCGTGGTCTGGCCGTTCCGGCAGGACCGTAAGATTTCCATCGTGGCCGGCAACGAGACCATCGCCCGGCAAATCCTGCAGGTGTTGCGCGGCGTGGATCGGCTTGCCGAACCAACCCCGAAGTGATAATATAGTTCATAATAAAAGAAGTGAAGCTAGGGGAGCCGGATCGGCCGGCTGAGAGTCAGACCCGAGTCTGTTACCCTTGACCTGATCTGGATAATACCAGCGTAGGAACAGCGAAACAGTAAGTCGATTGCGGTTGGCGCATTCCTGCGTGGGGATGCGCTTCTTGTATTTGTTCCGGATGAAACGGAGGAGACACGGTGGAAACGAAAAAGTTGACCTTTACCGCCCTGTTCATGGCAATCGGCGTGTTGTCGGCGCATCTGGTGTACATTTCCGTGGGGGTATCCAAGTGCTTTCCGGTGCATCATGCCATCAACGTGTTGCTGGCTGTTTTGGTCGGCACCCGGTACTCTACGGGAGCGGCGTTCGGCGTCGCGACCCTGCGCAATATTCTCGGCACGGGCTCGTTGCTGGCGTTCCCCGGCAGCGTCATCGGCGCCGCCCTGTCTGGCTATCTGTATTCCCGGACCCATAGCATCTGGGGCGCGCTGGCCGGAGAAATATTCGGCACGGGTGTTATCGGCGGCTTGTTGGCGTATCCGGTCGCGAAATATTTCCTGGGATCGGGAGCAGGGGCACTGTTTTTTGTAGTGCCCTTCCTGATCAGCACCGCCGGCGGCAGTTTGCTGGCCTATGTCTTGTATCGCACCCCGGTGGTCGCCTTTTTGCAGGAACGCCTGGGACAGCGGGATCAATAACTTTGGAACAAGAAATAGAAAGGGGTCCGGGCGTGAATCATCGCGAAAAAATCAAAGCACTGGCTGTAGAATTGACACAAATTCGCAGCGTAGTCGGCACCGCCGGAGAAAAAGAAGTAGCCGGCAAAGTTTACGATACGCTGGCGAAACTGGATTATTTTCGAAACCATCCGGATAATTTGCGGCTGCTGCCGGTCCGGGACGATCCGCTGGGCCGAAACAGCGTATTCGCCCTGATTGAAGGAACCCTGCTTCCGGAAGTGAAAAAAACGCTGCTTTGCCTCGGCCATATCGATACGGTCGGAGTCGCCGATTATGGTGGATTACAGGATCTGGCGACCGATCCCGCCGCTTTGAAGGAGAAACTGGCGCAGGCTACGAAATTCAGCGAACCGGCGCTGTCGGAAATCCTGTCGCCGGACTGGTTGTTGGGGCGCGGCATTTTGGACATGAAAACCGGCGTGGCCGCCTTGATGGTGATGTTGGAACATTTTTCCCGACACCCGGAAAAAATGGCCGGCAATCTGGTGTTCTTCGCCGTGCCGGATGAAGAGGGGAATTCGGCGGGAATGCTTTCCGCCGTGCAGGATCTGGCGGAACTGCAAGCGGTGCGGGGCTGGGAATTCACTGCCGCCATCGACACGGATTTCATGACATTCCGCTATCCGGGCGATGAAAACCGCTATGTTTATGTCGGCACGACCGGAAAACTGCTGCCATGCTTCTTTCTTTACGGGGAAGAGACCCATGTCGGCGAACCGTTCAACGGCCTCGACGCTAATCTGCTGGCATCCGAAGTGATGCGCCGGATCGATCTGGCCACGGACTTGTGCGATCTTGCCGACGGCGAGGTTGCCCTGCCGCCGATCAGTCTGCATCAGCGCGACAACAAGACGGAGTATTCCGTGCAGACGGCGAACACGGTGAATCTGTATTTCAACTGGCCCACTCATGACAGCGAGCCGGCCGCCGTGTTGGCGAAGTGCCGGGCCAAGGCAATGGAAGCCTTCGAGGCGGCGATCGCTCATCTCAATGCTGAATACATGAAATTTTGCCAACTGAGTCATATCCCATTCCAGCCCCTGCCCTGGCAGCCGAATGTGCTGACCTATGACGAGCTGTACCGGCAAGTTCGCAACGAAATGGGGGCAGACCTCGACCGGATTCTCGATGGCTTGATTCGGCAGTTGCGTGAACGCGGCGCGGATGACCGTGAAGTGTCGATGGCCATTGTCGATGAAGTCCACAAACACTGTTCCGACAAGAATTCCAAAATTGTCGTCTATTTTGCGCCGCCGTATTATCCGCACAACTTTGTCCGCGACGGCGACGCCCGCAGCGATATACTGCTGTCCGCCGTGGAACAGGCGGTGGCGACCGCCAGACAACGTTACGATTACCCGATCGTGACCCGAAAATTTTACCCCTACATTTCCGACCTGAGCTATTGCGGGATTGCCGCGGCCGAACACATGGACAAGCTGACCGGCAACATGCCGGCTTGGCAGCTGACCTATCATTTGCCGGTGCAGGCGATTCAGTCCATCAGCATGCCGGTGGTCAACATCGGCCCGTACGGCAAGGATGCCCACAAACTCTCCGAACGCGTCTGCCTGAATTATTCCTTCGATGCGATGCCGCTGATTTTGCAGCGGACTATGGAGATCTTGCTCGGTGTCGACAACCAGGAGGAACCAACATGAAATTCAAGATGCCTGTTTTTGCGGAACCGAATTTCGCCGCGCCGGAACTGATTGCCTGCCCGGATGCGCAGACCAAACCGGTTGTCAAAGCCGGCGTGGCGCCGCAAAACTATCACGCGACCACTATTTTCCCGGAATACTACAAAATTAACGGCCAGTGGACGTTGTTGACCCAGAGCCGCATGGACGGAGTCGTGGTCCGGCACGCGGACGGGCGGCTGGAAGTCAAGGAATTTCGGCGGTTGGCAGTCGGCGACGAAGTGTTTGTCGGACGCACGGAAGACGGCAGCGAAGGAATTCTGGTCCATCCTGACGGGTTTGGTCCCGGGGCGGCCGATTGCGACACTTTCGCCTTCCGGACCGGCCGCTCCCGCGAGACGGCGTATTCCCGCGATTATGACCGGCTGTATGAACTGTTGCGCTATGAAAAGGAACACGGTTATATTGTCTGGGTGCTCGGGCCGGCGGTTGTCTTTGACTCCGATTCTAAACAAGCGATGGTTACGTTGATCGAGAATGGTTACGTCGATGCGATCCTGGCCGGCAATGCCCTAGCGACGCATGATCTGGAGGGAGCGCTGTTCCAGACGGCCCTCGGCCAGGATATCTATACCCAGGAAAGCAAAGCCAACGGCCACTACCATCATCTGGACGTGCTGAACCGGGCGCGGGAACACGGATCACTGGCGGAGTTTGTGGCGGCGAACGGGATTCAGGACAGTGTGGTGGCGGCTTGCGTCCGGACTGGGGTGCCGATGGTGCTGGCCGGTTCGATCCGGGATGATGGACCGTTGCCGGAAGTGTTCGCCGATGTTTACGCGGCCCAAAATGCCATGCGGCAGCATGCGAAGCAGGCAACGACCGTAATTTGTCTGGCGACCCAGCTCCACTCGATCGCGACCGGCAACATGACGCCGGCCTATCAGGTGGTGGAAGGCGTCGTGCGGCCCGTTTTCATCTACAGCGTGGATGTGTCGGAATTTGCCGTCAATAAGCTGAAGGACCGTGGGTCCTTGTCCGTAACCTCGATCGTGACCAATATTCAGGATTTCCTGGTGCACATTCAACGACAGTTGGTGTAATGGGGGAAGCGAAATGCTGCAGCGCCTGAAACGCGGTGAGATCTGGCCCTTGCCGGGCGGCGGGACCGCTGACGAACTGGTGGCGGTTGCCCGCGAGCTGCGCATGGATTTTTGTTTCTTCGATCATTGGCCGGGAGCGCCCGCAAAGGCGAAAGCGTTGGGGTTGGCGGCCGGAGCCGTGGTTCGGGGACCGTGGCAGCGCTGGATGATCGAGGTCGGCTGGCAGGAAGCCATGCTTCAGATGGGCCGCGGGACCGCGCTGATGATGATTGGCCTGGAACGGGCCACCGAGCAGGGACGGCGGGAAATCGACCAATGGGCGGCGTCCGGAGTGGAGATGCTTTTGCTGGCGGATGACGTCGCCTATGCCAATGGGCCTTGGATGTCGCCGCAACAGTTTGAGAAGGTTCTGTTGCCATTGTATCGCTCGCTGCGGGAGCAGGCGGGAGCGGCAGGACTGACAGTAGGGTTTCATACCGATGGCTGCGTGGATGCAATTCTGCCGATTCTGCACCAAGCGGACTTTCAGTTCTACTCGCTGGAACCGGAAGGGACCGATCCCCTTCGGGCCTGGCAGGTTTTGAGGGAGCCGGTTCCTCTGTTTTCGGGTGTTCCGGCGGATTGGCTCATCCCGGGCGGCTTTTTGCCGACGCGGGAAGGGAGAATCCTGCGAAACTGGTTGACGGCGGGGCCACTGACGGTAGCAACGGCTTCCGGCTTGTATCATCCGGAAGCCCGGAATGCCCTGCGGGAAATTTATCAGTGGCTGGACTGCGAAAATTTTTCGGGATGAAATAAAAAAAATAGCAGGAATTTTCCTGCGTGTGGTAAAATAATAACATAACGGATAAAAATTATCCATAATAGAATGGAGGGATCATCATGAAAAGAATTGACGTAGGCGATATGGCACCGGATTTCACGCTGAAGGACAACCGGGTGCAGGATGTGAGCCTGGCCGAATACCGCGGCAAGAAAGTGCTGCTATCCTGGCATCCTCTGGCCTGGACCGCTGTTTGCGCCCAACAGATGAAGTCGCTGGAAGACAATCTGGCCGAGTTTGAAAAATACAACACTGTGCCCCTGGGCATGAGCATTGACTCCTATCCGAGCAAAAACGCCTGGGCTAAGGAACTGGGGGTCGCCAATGTGAAACTGTTGGCCGATTTTTGGCCGCATGGCAAAGTGGCGCAGGATTACGGCCTGTTCCTGGATGACAAGGGATTTTCCGCCCGGGCCAACGTCCTCATTGACGAAGCGGGAAAAGTGGTCTGGGTTAAAGTATACGACATCCCCGAACTGCCGGACATCGAAGAGGTTTTGAAGATGGTTCGCGGCGGGAAATAGGCCAAAGAACCGCGGAAACAGGAATGAGTCAACCGGAGGTCGCCAGCCCAACCTGGCGGCCTTTTTGCATATAGAGCACCTGGTCGCCCAGAAAACGGGCTTCGTCCGGGTCGTGTGTCACCAGAATGAAGGGGATGTTCCAGATCCTTTGCATTTCCCGCAGCTCGTTTCGGATTTCCCGGCGCGTCTCGGTATCCAGGGAAGACAGCGGTTCGTCAAGCAGCAGAATTTTTGGCTGGGCCATCAAGGCCCGGGCCAGCGCGACCCGTTGCTTCTCCCCGCCGGATAACTGCCCCGGGGAACGCTCGGCCAGATGGCCGATTTTCAGCAGATTCGTCAATTTTTCGTACATTTGCCGCGCTTCCTGGTCGTGGTCGCGGACGCCATACCAGATGTTCCGGTAAACGTTCATATGCGGAAACAGGGCAAAATCTTGGAACATATAGCCGATCCGACGCTGGCGGGGTGGAATGAAAATTTTGTTGGTCGAGTCGAAAAAAACTTCTCCATCGTTGACGATCCGGCCACCGTCCGGTTGCAGCAGACCGGCGATCGAACGCAAGGTGGTTGTTTTTCCACAGCCGGACGGTCCGAACAGCACCAAGATGTCCCGCTCGATGCTGAACCGGATGGACAGGGAGAAATCAGGCAGATTTTTTATAATATCGACGGATAGCATCAGGACACCTCTTTGATAGGCAATGGAACATTTTTCTTTTTGGTCCACAGGTTGACCCACAGGATCATTGAAAAAGTGAGCAGGCTGATGATCAGGACATACAAACCAGCCAGGGTCATATCATTGGATTCCGCCGCGAAATAGATGGCCAGCGGGAGGGTCTGGGTCTTACCCGGAATATTTCCGGCAACCATGATGGTCGCGCCGAACTCGCCCAAAGCGCGCGCGAAGGACAACACGATACCGGCGACTACTCCTGGCCAGGCCAAGGGCAGGGTCACGGTCCGGAACACCCGCCACTCACTGGCGCCCAGAGTCCGGGCGGCATCTTCCAGCTTGGGATCGATGCTTTGAAAAGCTGCCTTGACGCTTTGGTACATCAGGGGAAAAGCCACCACGATGCCGGCCAGGATGGCCGCATACGGCGTGAAAATGAGCTGGATCTGAAAGCAGTTTTCCAGAACTCGCCCCAGGGGCCCCTGCTTGCCGATCAACACCAGCAGGATAAAACCGGTCACCACCGGCGGCAGGACCAGGGGAAGGGAAAATATGGCTTCCAGGGCCGCTTTGCCGGGGAATTGCCATCGACGCATTCCATAGGCGCAAGCGACACCTAGGATCAGAACGATGGATAAGGAAGCAAAAGCGACTTTGATCGATAAAAATACCGGTTGCCATTCGATCATGCCGATGCCGGTTTCATTCATGGTTTTGACATCACAAAACCATGTTTTTCAAAAATTGCTTTGCCATCCGGGCTGGACAGGAAGACCATAAAATCTTCCGCGGCCTTGACATTCTTGCTGCCGGCCAGGATCGCCGCCGGATAGAGGACTGGCTGGTGACTGCCTTCGGGGGCGATTGCGGCGATTTTCACCTTGCTGCTGGCGGCCGCATCTGTCTTGTAGACGATGCCGGCGTCGACATTGCCGGTTTCCACATAAGCCAGGACGGTGCGCACATCTTTGGCGAATACGATTCGGTCGGCAACCTGATCCCAGATTCCCAGTTTTTTCAGCGCCTGCTGCGCGTACTGGCCGGCGGGAACGACGTTCGGTTCACCGATGCCGAGCCTTTTCATGTCACTGTTCGCCAACTCTTCAAATTTGGCAATCTTCAGCGGCGAGTTTTGCGGCACGATCAAGACCAGCTTGTTTTCGACCAGATTGCGGCGGGTTGGCTTCTGAATCATGCTCTTGCTTTCCAGCTCGTTCATTTGTTTTGGCGCCGCCGAAATAAAGATGTCCGCCGGTGCGCCTTGTTCAATTTGTTTCTGCAGGGAGCCGGACGCCCCCAGGTTGAAGACAAGTTTTACATGAGGAGCTTTTGTCAGATAAGCGGTTTGGAGGTCTTTTAATGCGTCCTTCAAACTTACCGCAGCAGAAACCGTCAACTCCACCGGCGGTGCCGCGGGAGTAGCCGCCGGTTTGGCGGGCGCTGAACCGCCGCCGCAGCCGGTGAACAACAAAAGAACCGACAACAGTCCGATCATCGGGGAGAATAAGCTCATGCGCATGAGGTTGCCTCCTTGTCCGTATTGTATTGATTATAAAAACAGTTCAAGCGACGCGGGCGCCGCCATGCGGCAGGTCGGCCTGGACGTTGCTGGTGTTCGGGTGCATAAACAGTCCGACTTGGAAAACACAACAAAACATAACATAACACAACAAAAACTCTATGGCGTTATTATATAGTTTCCTGTAAGATAATTGCAAGGGCTGGAAATGTTAGCGAAACGGAAAACAGGGAGGCTTCCGCGATGGAAACACTGTCCTACACGCCGGAAGAAGTGGCCAAGTTGCTAAAAGTGACCCGGTTTACGGTCTATGAAATGATCAAACGCGGCGATTTTCCCGCATATCGGATCGGCCGAAAGATGCGGATCGAAGCGGCCGATGTAGAAGTATACATCAAAAAATCCAAAGGAAGCATCCGTACGGTGGCCAGCAGCCAGGTTCCAGCGAATCCAGCGGCGCCGGCAATGTCGGAGGAAATGATTATTTGCGGCCAGGATCCGGTTTTGGATATTTTGACCCGCCATCTGGAAAAACAGCTGCCGCAGGTTCGTATCTTGCGCAACTATGTCGGCAGCATTGACGGATTGTCAGCGCTTTATCACGGCCGGGCCAATGTGGCGACTACGCATCTTTGGGACAGCGACACCGACTCCTACAACACTCCCTATGTTCGTCGGTTGTTGCCGGGGCATCCAGTGCTGATCGTCAATCTGGTGTACCGGACTGCCGGGTTTTTCGTGACCCGGGGCAATCCGCTCGGCATTCATCACTGGACGGATTTGCTAAAGCCGGGAATTCGGCTGGTAAACCGGGAACGGGGATCAGGTGCCCGAGTATTGCTGGATGAGAAATTGCGGGCCGCCGGGTTGGACCGGAATCTGATCGGGGGTTATGACCGTGAGGAGACGAGCCACCTGGCAGTCGCCAGTTGCGTGGCCCGGGGCGAGGCCGACGTGGGGATCGGGACGGAAAAGGCGGCCCTGCAGGTGGCGAATATCGACTTCGTGCCGATGCAGCAGGAACGCTACGATTTGGTGGTCCGCCGCGAGGACGCCGGTAAGCCGGCCTTTCAGACCATGCTGTCGATTCTCCGATCGTCGGCGTTTCGGAACGAAATCGAGGGGATGGGCGGCTACGACCTGAGGCAAATCGGGCAAATCATCGCCGAAATATAAATTCGGCATTGACGGTCGATTTCATGGACTGACCGGAAATACGGAGGATGATGGTCGTGGATACAACGACGCCGCCGAATGGCAAACAGGAGTTGCGCAACGAATTTTTGCGCGCTCGCAGTGCCGTCTCTCCTGCGCAAAGAGAGATATGGAATCGCCGAATCGCGGAACTGTTTGCGGGCTGGCCGGTTTATCAGCAATGCCGGTCGGTGATGTTCTATGTCGCCACGGCCGATGAAACGGCGACGGCAGGATTGATCGAGGACGCCTTGCATCGGGGCAAAGAGGTCTACGCGCCGCTGCTGGGGAACAAATACGGCGAAATGTCCGCTGCCGTTATCGGCAGCCTGCAGGATCTGATCGTCGGCAAATATGGTTTGAAGATGCCGAAGCCGGATTCGGAAATTCTTGGTGCCGGAGCTTCACTCGACCTGATCGTGGTGCCGGGCGTGGCATTCGACCGAACCGGCAATCGCCTGGGCATGGGGGCCGGTTATTATGACCGGTTCTTTTCGCGGACGAGCCATTCAGTCCGGCTCGGCCTGGCCTGGGACTGTCAAGTCGTGACGGCTGTACCGCGCGAACCGCATGATATCCGAATGCACTATCTGTTGACGGAGACCGGAATTATCGCTTGTGGTTAAGATAGAACAAGAAACGCGCCGGTTTAAAACACCGGCGCGTTTCTTGTTCAGGGTTCGTCCGTTTTGTTCAGAAAGTCTATTTGTTGCCGCGACCCGGATTATTGCCGGGCTTGTTTTGATTTCCCGGTTTGTCATGATGCGGGTCGGCATTGTCCGTCTTTTTGTCCGGATTTTTTCCCGGGCCGTTATCATGCCCATTATCATGATCATCCTGGCCGATTTCGATGCGGATTCTGACCGCTTCACCAGACAGCCCTATCCGGTCCAGCACCGAAGAAGAGCGATGGACCGCATCGGACACTTTTACTCCCAGCTCCTTGGCGATTTTTCCCCAGCCCATTTTTTCATCGTTGCGTAGATGCAGGATATGGGCCAAAGATTGACCGCTTATGGAAGAGAGTCCTTGGGCGATCGCCATTTCGCCGTAGCCAAAATTTTTTTCCCGATGTGCGACAACATCGCATACGGACAAGCTAATGCGACCGAATTCGACGGACAACATTTTGGTGAAGTCGAGATCCAGCATGGAAAAGTTGCAGTCTGGTCCGGACTTGGCGGTTGCCGGTTGCAACGGCGTTGCGGCGAACAACAGAACTCCAATGAGCAATATTACCGAGCTTTTGCGCATGCGAATTTCCTCCTTTGTCGTCAGTCTAGGAATCCCTGATGGATATAATTCGCGACGCCGGAGCTAAACCCTCTTCAGCAAGACCGTCTAGATGGCGTCGAGAAAATTGGCCAACAATTTTCCGCCATCGGGGGTGAGAATCGATTCGGGGTGGAACTGGAGTCCCTGCACATTGAAGTCTTTATGCCGCATTCCCATAATCAGGCCTTCGTCATTGGTTGCCGTGATTTCCAGGCAGTCCGGCAGAGTGGAGCGTTCGACGATCAACGAGTGGTACCTGCCGGCGGTCAGCGGTTGGGGCAGGTTGGTATAGAGCCCGTGGCCATTATGCTGGATTTTGGCGGTTTTCCCGTGCACCGGCAATGGCGCCCGGATGACTTTTGCCCCGAAGGCTTCGCCGATGACCTGATGGCCGAGGCAGATTCCCAGAATCGGCAGTTTCCCGGCAAAGTTCCGGACGGCTTCCTTGCTGATCCCGGCATCGTCCGGCGTGCCCGGACCGGGGGAGATAATGAGCGCTTCGTAATTGCCGGCGGCTATTTCATTGAGAGTAACGCAGTCATTGCGCACGACCCGCAAGGAGCGGCCCAGATTGGCGATTGCCTGGTAGACGTTGTAGGTAAAGGAATCGTAATTGTCGATCAGCAGAATCATGGCTTAATTTCCTCCCAGCACTTGAAACAGCACGTTGGCCTTGTGGCGAATTTCCTGGTATTCCGTCTCCGGAACCGAGTCGGCGACAATGCCGCCGCCGGTCTGGATTGTCACCTGGTCGCCTTCGATCCGGAACGTGCGGATGGTGATGCAGGTGTCCATGTTGCCCCGGAAGTCGAAATAGCCGACGGCGCCGGCGTAAGGCCCCCGGCGCTCGGATTCCAGTTCGTTGATGATCTCGATGGCCCGGATCTTGGGGGCGCCGCTGACGGTTCCGGCGGGAAAGCAGGCCTGCAGAACTTCCGTGGCCGTATATTTCGGGTCGAGAGTACCGTTGACTTCCGATACGATATGCATGACGTGCGAGAAGTTTTCGACTTCCATCAGTTTGGTGACTTGGACGGTTCCCGGCAGGCTGATCCGGCCGATGTCATTGCGGCCGAGATCGATCAGCATGGCGTGTTCGGCGCACTCCTTCTCGTCCGCGAGCAGCTC
>DCTI01000017.1:3927-4279 GCA_002329525.1 Negativicutes bacterium UBA1444 | reverse complement strand
CCTAGTCTTGCCACGCGGTCGGGTGCCGGCAATCGGACAGGTGAAAACCTGACCGTCCTGCAGCTTGACCAGCATTTCCGGCGAGGCGCCCACCAACTGGCGGGGGCCGAAATCCATGAAAAACATGTAGGGGGAGGGGTTGACCCGACGTAGCCGACGGTAGAGGGAAAATGGCTTTTCTGTGAGCGTCCGGCGGAAAGGATGGGAGGGAACAACCTGAAAAATGTCGCCGGCGGCGATGTATTCTTTCGCTTTTAATACATGACTGATATAGCGGGCGCGGCTGGCTTCCTCGTCGGCCGGAGAAATCTGTTCCGCGCCGGCCGGGGCCGGCGTCGGTTCTTCGGCGGGC
>DCTI01000017.1:0-3904 GCA_002329525.1 Negativicutes bacterium UBA1444 | reverse complement strand
CCGCTCGGCGGCCTGGGCATAGACGCGTTCCCGGACAGAGTTGTCACCGGGGATTTCCGCCAAATAAATCAGTTTGGCAGAGTGGGTCAGATGGTCCATGGCGATGAGCAGGCGGCAGCACATGAATTCGCCGAGCAGCAGGTCGGCGGGGATTTCCAGGCCGCGAATGCGTTCCCAGGTGGCAATGGACTCAAAGTTCAGGTAGCCGACGGCGCCACCGCCAAATGGCGGCAGCCCCGGCAAGTCGGCGAAGGAAAATTGGTTCAGGAGTTCCTGTAGTGCCGTCAGCGGCGATTGGTTGACGGTTTTCAGTCCGTCAGCCGTTGTTAGTTCCAAGCGGTCGCGAAAGGCTCCGATGGTCAGGAACGGGTCAATGCCGAGGAACGAGTAGCGGCCGAAATTCTTGCTGGTCTCGGCGCTTTCCAGCATGAACCCGGGATTGTTGCCCGCAAGTTTGTAGTACAGGGAAACCGGCGTTTCCAGGTCGACAGCGAGGTCCGCGAAGACCGGGATCAGGATATGGTTCGCGCACAACTGGAGAAACTCGACTTTCGACGGTGTGAGATTCATGTCAGGCGTCCTCCCGGTCCAGTTCCTGCCGGATCGATGAAATCAGGCCGCTTACGGCGGCAAGATCTTTGCCGGGAAGAAGTTGGACGACCGCGCTGCCGACGATTACTCCGTCCGCGAAGCGGGACGCTTCTTTGGCGGCGGCTGCGGAACCGATGCCAAAACCGATGGCGACGGGAATGTCGGTTACTGTCCGGGCCATTTCCACAGTGGGGCCGACGGCGCTGTAGTCGACGGAACGAACACCGGTGACACCGGTGTTGGAAACGCAGTAAATGAAGCCGGTCGCGTTGCGGCAGGCCAGTTCTACCCGGGCCGCGTTGCTGGTCGGGGCGATGAACTGGATCAGATCCAGCCCGTACTGGTCGCAGGCGGGACGCAGCAAACCGCTTTCCTCCGGCGGCAGGTCAGGGATAATGAGGGCGTCGACGCCGACGTCGCGGCAGTCGCGGGCAAAGGCTTCCGGACCGTAATGCAGGATCAGGTTAATGTAAGTCATAAAAGCAAGTGGAATATTGGATTGAGAACGCAGTTGGCGGACCATTTCCAGCGTGTTGCGGGTGGTAGTTCCGGCAGCCAGCGCGGCGACGGCCGCCGTCTGAATCACCGGACCGTCGGCGATGGGATCGGAGAAGGGGATGCCGAGTTCCACCAGGTCGGCGCCAGCCGCTTCGGCCGCCAGGACGGCGTCCTTTGTCGTCGCCAAGTCGGGATAGCCGGCGGTGATGTACACAATGAGGCTTTTGCGGCCTCGCGCTTTGTTTGCGCTTAATTTGTCGGCGAGAGCAGACATCAGAATCCCTCCAGTACTTTTGCTACTTGTTGCACATCTTTGTCGCCCCGGCCGGACAGACACACGACGACGCTTTCGCCGGGGCGGGTTTGGGGCATCAGCTCATCCAGATAGGCCAGCGCATGCGAACTTTCCAGCGCCGGAATGATTCCCTCGATCCGGGCCAGACGTTGGAAGGCTTCCAGCGCCTGGGTATCCGTTACGGCGACGTAGCGGACGATACCGGTTTCCTTGAAGAAGGAGTGTTCGGGACCGACTCCGGGATAGTCCAGGCCGGCCGAAATCGAATAAGCGGGAATGACCTGACCGTCAGGGTCTTGCAGCAGATAGCTGAAAGCGCCGTGGAGAACGCCGGGTTTTCCCAGCGTCAGCGAAGCGGCATGCTCCAGACCGAGTCCTTTGCCGGCGGCTTCAACGCCGATTTTTTGCACCGAGGCGTCATCCTTGAACGGATAAAAAGTTCCCATCGCGTTGCTGCCGCCGCCGACGCAGGCGACGACATAGCGGAGCGGCGCCGTGAAGTGCGCCGACTGCGCTTTGATTTCTTCGCCGATGACGGACTGAAAATCGCGGACGATCATCGGGTAGGGATGGGGGCCGACAACCGAGCCGATAATGTAGTGGGTATCCCGGATATTGGTGGCCCAGTAGCGGATGGCTTCGCTGGTGGCGTCCTTCAGGGTGCCGGTGCCGCTGGTCACGGGAATGACTTCGGTACCCAGCAGGCGCATCCGGAACACGTTCAGCGCTTGGCGCTCCATGTCTTCCTCGCCCATGAACACGCGACATTCCAGTCCGAACAGAGCCGCAACCGTGGCACAGGCGACGCCGTGCTGACCCGCGCCNNGTTGATTTTGTGGGCGCCGGTGTGCAGCAAATCTTCCCGTTTCAGGTAAATATCGGCCTGGCCATAATGACGGGTCAGTCCTGCCGCATAATAGAGCAGCGTTTCACGGCCAGCGTATTCCCGAAGATAACGGCGAAATTCCGTCTGGAAATCCGGATCGTCCTTCGTTTTTGCATAAAATCCCTCCAGTTCATAAAGCGCGGGCATGACGGTTTCCGGTACGAAACGGCCGCCAAAAGCGCCGAATCGGCCATTTATATCAGGCATGTTGATTCCTCCCATTCATCATTCCAGGGTTGGCCAGTTCATGAGTGAGTCGGGCGATATTGTTGGCGCGGACCAAACTTTCGCCGACCAGGGCGCCGCGTACGCCGGCTGCTTGTAATTGCTTGACGTCCGCCGCATCGTGGATGCCGCTTTCGCTGATCACCCGCCAGCGGGGATCGCAGTGGGGCAGCAGGTTGAACGTATTGACGAGGTCAGTGGCGAAAGTCGTCAGGTCCCGGTTGTTGATGCCGACAAGCAGGGCATCGGTTTGTTTGACCCGCTCCAACTCCGGGTTNNGGCTGTGGACTTCCACCAGGACATCCAGGCCCAGGTCGCGGGCAATGGCGAGATACTGGTTCAGCTGTTCATCCGTAAGAATCGCGGCGATCAGCAGAATGGCGTCGGCGCCGGCGGCGCGGGCTTCGTAAATCTGGTATTCGTCGATGATAAAATCTTTGCGCAGGATCGGCAGCGAACTGACCTGCCGGACAGCGGCGATGTCGGCCAATTTGCCCAGAAACGGGGCACTCGTGTGAACGGACAACGCGGCGGCGCCATTTTCGGTAAAGATTTTCGCCAGCTCCGTCACGGTATGGGTTTGGCAGAGACGGCCCTTCGCCGGGGAAGCCAGCTTGCATTCGGCAATGAGGGCCCAGTCCGTGCCGGCCAGCGCCCGACTGAATGCAAATTCGCCGGGTCGGATGTTTAGTGAAGACAATGGGTGCGAGATTTTTTGTTCGACTACCTGCACGCGGATGGAATTCACGATCTGATTCAGCATGACTGCATCCTTTCCGCGGCTGTTCGGGCCGCTGCGATGAACATCCGTATTTTTTCGGGATCTTTGACGCCGGCAGTTTCGACGCCGCCGGAGACATCGACGCCGTCGGGATTGAGGATCTGAATGGCGTCTGCAACATTTTCCGGCGACAGGCCACCGGCGACCAGAAACTTTTGCCGGGATTGACGGATGCGGCCGCAGGTTTCCCGCCAATCAAAAACGGTACCGGTTCCCCCGGCCTGTCCGGGGACAAAACTGTCAAACAGCAGATATTCGGCGGGATAAGCGGCCCACTGCGCCGGGTCGAACGCGGGATCGATCCGGCAGGCGCGGATGACCGGGCGATTCAGCGAGCGGCTGTACTCCGGGCTTTCCTCGCCGTGAAGCTGGATATAATCGAGCCCACAGTAATCAGCGATTTCCCGGACCTTGTTCAAAGACTGGTTTACAAATACGCCGACTTTGGCGGGGCCAACCATGGATGCGCTGATTATCGCGGCGGTATCGGGATCGATGCGGCGGCGGCTGGGCGCGAACACGAAGCCGATCAGGTCGGCGCCGGCTTTTGCGGCGGTCTGTGCTGCGACCAAAGAACGGATGCCGCAAATTTTGACGATCATGCCGATTGGCGGGTGAGCTCCCGCAT
>DCTI01000031.1 GCA_002329525.1 Negativicutes bacterium UBA1444 | reverse complement strand
GGCGCGGCACAGGATCATGCCGCCGCGCGGTCCCCGCAACGTTTTGTGGGTTGTCGTCGTCACGATATCGGCGTGGGGAACCGGGCTGGGATGGAGTCCCGCCGCCACCAGGCCGGCGATATGGGCCATGTCCACCATGAACAGGATGCCCAGTTCGCGGGCAATCCGGCCGATCCGTTCGAAATCCATGATCCGGGGATAGGCGCTGGCGCCGGCGACGATGATGTTGGGCCGGTGTTCCCGCGCCAGTTTCTCCAGATTGTCGTAATCGATCCGATGATGAACGTCATCCACGCCGTACGGAATGACTTTAAAATATTTCCCGGAAATATTCACCGGGCTACCGTGGGTCAGATGGCCGCCATGGGCCAGGTTCATGCCCAGGATCGTGTCGCCGGGTTTCAGGAAAGCGAAATAAGCGCCAGTATTGGCCTGCGCGCCGGAATGCGGCTGGACGTTGGCATGCTCGGCGCCAAACAACTCTTTGGCACGCTCGATCGCCAGACGCTCGATCACGTCGACGCATTCGCAACCGCCATAATAACGGGCGCCAGGATATCCCTCCGCATATTTGTTGGTCAATACCGAACCCTGCGCCTCAAGCACCGCCGGACTGACGAAGTTTTCCGACGCGATCAGCTCGACCTTGTCGTGCTGGCGCGCCGCCTCGCAGGCGATGGCCCGGGCGATTTCCGGATCCTGCCGGGAAAGAATGCTCATTTCGTCTCCTCCAAATTAAAGATTGATTTGGTTGGGGCTAATGTCAAACTCCGCTTCGCGGCTGACGATACGAAAAAACGACAGTTACATTGAATTTGAGGCGTGCTATTCGTCGCTGCAGAGATGGTGATTTCGCGGCAAAATCGGCAAGGAAGCCGATTTTAGCCTCCAGCGACCGGATGGAGCATTGGAGGCGGCAAGAAATCAACAGCTCGAAGCGTTACGAATACCGCCGAAGATTCCCGCAACTGGACTTTTCGCATCGCCAGCCGCGGAAAAAATTCGGTGCCATCACCGTTTATTTATAGACCGCGCGGGCGCCGCCAATCAGTTTGGGCCGGGTCCAGGCCGCCGTCACTGCCGCCTTGCCGATCGTTCGCTGCTGCAACCGCAACGGCACGGCCACCCGTCGCAAATGCATGCCGATCAGCGTGGAGCCGATATCGATGCCGCCGTGGGCCGCAATCGATTCGACCACGACCGGATCAATGAAATCCTGCATGGCCTGCGCCGCCAAAGCGCCGCCGGCATGGGCCACCGGCAGCACGGACACTTCTTCGAGCCCGAAAATCTCCAAGGCTTCCCGTTCCACCACCAGCGCCCGATTCAGATGCTCGCAGCACTGGATCGCCAGGAAACCCTCCCAGTGAAAAGTTTCGTCCCGCAATACATGCAGAATGGCTTCCGCAACCGCCAACGAACCGGCGGTGCCGATGCTCGCCCCGCCCACCTCGCTCGTGCTGCAGCCCACCACCAGAATCTGACCCGGCTGCGGCTGCACCGCTTTGTAATATTCACGCAGAACGGCCAGCGTTTCCGCGCGGATCAGTTCCAGCTCCGCCTGCACTATGATTGCCTCCCCTGTTCGTAGGCCATCATTTTGTCGACCCGCCGGGCATGACGGCCACCGATGAATTCCGTCTGCAACCAGGTGTCCAGGATCAGGGCCGCCAGTCCGGGCCCGATGACCCGTTCCCCCATGGTCAGAATATTGGCGTCGTTGTGTTCCCGCGCCATCTTGGCGGAAAACACGTCATGGCAATTCGCCGCCCGGATGCCGGAAACTTTGTTGGCGGCGATGGAAACACCGATCCCGGTACCGCAGAACAGAACGCCTTTTTCGTATTCGCCCCGGGCCACCGCTTCGGCCACCAGTACCGCAATCTCCGGATAATCGGCGGATTCGTTGCAATAGACCCCGAAATCCTTAAACGCCACGCCGCACTCCTGCAGGTGGGCGATCATCGCCTGCTTCAGCGCAAACCCGCCGTGGTCGCTTCCCAATGCAATCGTCAATCGATTCACCTCCTTGCATATCAGGCTATGTTTCGTCATCTCTTCATTCATTTCCTGCCAGCGGCAAAATTTTCCGCAGGGCGGCTTCCACCAGATGATCCAGTTCCTCGGCGCACATCTGGTATTCGGAAATCGGTCCGCCGATTGGATCCACCACATCTTCCAGTCCGCCGGCGTATTCGCTCAGCAGAAAGATTCGGTCCGCATGGTCGGCAAAACATTTCTGCAACTTTTCCTGATGCGAACGAGTCATGACCAAAACCAGGTCGGCCTCGGCCACTTGCGCTGCCGTCACCTGCCGCGAACGGTGGGCTGTGATTGACGAAATGCCCCGCCGATGCATCACGCTGGTAGCCTCCGGCGACGCCGGCTGTCCCGCCCAGGCCGAAATGCCGGCCGAACTCACGCTGACCCGGTCGGTCGCCCTGGCCTGCTGCAACTTTTGCCACAACAGGGCTTCCGCCATCGGACTGCGGCAAGTATTCCCGGTACAGACAAACAATACCCGAACCAAAATCAATTTCCCTCCCCGACTGAGCTGGCCGCCTTGTACAGGCGGTTCATCAAGGCCCGGCCGATTCCTTCCTCCCGGACCCCTTCGGCGAAAATCACATCCACCGGATGGTCGTCAAAAAAACGGAGCGCTTCATACAAGCCGGCCGCGTTCTCAGCCGGCCGCTCCCGCGAACCATAAATGGCCAGCATCACTCCCGGCGGCAACAAGTCGGCCAGTTCCGCCGACACCACGGCACCCACCGTTTTCCCTTGCTGCAGCGCAGCCGTTACCGCCCGGNNGCCCGGTTCATCTGCCGGGCCAAATCAACCCACTCCTCGGCGCTGCCGGCCGGGAACAACACCAGCGGCGCCGCCGGCGCATAGTGGCGGTATTTCATGCCCGGCGCCCGCGGCACCGTTTTGTCGCCGACATTCTGCCGGCCCGCCGCCCGCACTTGCGACAGGTGCGCCTCGAGCATCTCCTGCGTCACGCCGCCGGGGCGCAGGATAGTCGGCGGTTGGGACACGCAATCGAGCACGGTGGATTCCAGGCCAACCTCGCACGGTCCGGCGTCCAGCACCATCTCAATCCGGCCGTCCAGGTCGGCCATCACCGCAGCGGCGGTCGTCGGACTGGGCCGGCCGGACAAATTCGCACTCGGCGCCGCGATCGGCACGCCAGCCGCCCGGATCAGCTCCCGCGCCGCTCCCAGCGAGGGCAGACGGACCGCCACCGTGTCGAGGCCAGCGGTCACAATATCCGGCACCGTGCTGGAACGTGGCAGAACCACGGTAAACGGTCCCGGCCAAAATTTCGCCAGCAAAGGCTCCAGCCAATCCGGCACCGCTGCGACCCATTCATCGAGCTCCTCGCGATCGGCAATATGCAGAATCAACGGATTGTCAGCCGGCCGGCCCTTGGCCGCGAAGATCCGGGCCACCGCCGCCGCGTCCAGGCCGTTCGCCCCAAGACCGTACACGGTTTCCGTCGGAAAAGCCACCAATCCGCCCCGGCGGATGATGTCGGCGGCCGCCTCCATGATCCGCGGATCCGGCCGGTCGCGATCGATTTTATAATATAGCGTTTTCACCAGCTTGACCTCCAAGTATAGACAAAACCCGTATTTCTCCGAATTAAATGTATCGTTCAGGCTGTTCAGAAAGGTCCAGATGCAATAAATGGAGACTTGATTCAGATGGGGTTTTAACGCCATCTGAATCTTTAGTCGAATTTACTTCGAGCTACAGCCTGTTTATCCCCGACCTAGAAGGGCGGGGTCTTACAGGCTGTGCGAAGGACAAACGACGAGGCTTGCGCCGCGCCGCGTACTAACCTGTACGCAAGCAAGCAAACAGAGTCGTGACGCAGCAGATGGGCCTTTATGGGCAGCCTGCTACTCGCGGCGAAGCACGACTACCCGCTCGATCCCCGCATAATCCGGGATCACCGCTTCGGTCCGCCAGCCGGCGGCCCGCCCCAGGTCCGCCACCGCCGCCGCTTGTCCGGCGCCCACTTCCAGCGCCATGAACCCGCCCGGTTTCAGATGGCGTCCGCCGCCTTCCGTCAACCGCCGGTAAAATGTCAGCCCGTCCGCGCCGCCATGCAGCGCCAGCTCCGGTTCCCGCCGCACCTCCGGCGCCAGTTCGACCATTTCGGCCGAAGTCACATACGGCGGGTTCGACAAAATCGCGTCAAATAACATCGGCTCGACCGGAAACAGGTCCGCTTGCGCAAAATCTGCCCGGCCCGGCGCAAGCAGTCGCGTCGCATTCTCCCGCGCCACCGCCAGTGCCGTCGGTGAAACATCCACACCCAGGCCGCGGCATCCCGCAACCCGCGACAAAGTCCCGATCAGGATCGCGCCGCTGCCGGTTCCCACGTCCAGAATCAGACCGTCCCGTATAGCCGCCAGCCGCTCGATCGCCGCTTCCACCAACACTTCCGTATCCGGCCGGGGAATCAATACGGCCGGCGATACCCGAAAATCGAGTCCCATGAATTCCCGATGACCGATGATATAAGCCACCGGTTCACGAGCGGCCCGCCGCCGGACCATCTCCCGGAACGACGCCAGTTCCTCCTGTTCCATGGGTTGATCAAAATGAACATACAGATATACCCGGTCTTTGCCCAGCAAAGAGGAAAGCAGTACATCCGCGTCCAGGCGCGGATTCTCCACGCCCTTGTCCCGGAAATACTGCTTCGTCCATTGAAGTAGCGATCCGATCGTCCATGCCTGTGTCATGATCAATCCGCTTGTTTCAGACGTTCCGCCTGGTCCGCCGCCGTCAGGGCGTCGATCGTTTCGGTGAGATCGCCGTTCATGATAAAGTCGAGTTTATGCAGGGTCAGGCCGATCCGATGGTCGGTCATGCGCCCCTGCGGAAAGTTATAAGTCCGGATCCGTTCGCTGCGGTCGCCGGTTCCCACCTGACTCTTGCGGTTCTGGGCCGTTTCGGCGCGCTGGGATTCCTCCGCCAGTTCCAGCAGTTTCGCCCGCAACACGCGCATGGCCTGTTCCTTGTTTTTCAGCTGGGATTTTTCATCCTGGCATTGTACCACCACGCCGGTGGGCAGATGGGTGATCCGCACCGCCGATTCGGTCTTGTTGACATGCTGGCCGCCAGCGCCGCTGGCGCAATAGGTATCGATGCGCAGATCGTTTTGGTTGATCTGCACGTCGACGTCTTCGGCTTCCGGCAATACCGCCACCGTCACCGTCGAAGTGTGGATGCGGCCGGACGACTCGGTATCCGGCACCCGCTGCACCCGGTGCACACCGCTTTCGAATTTCAGCCGGGAATACGCGCCGGCGCCGTCGATGCTGAAAACCACTTCCTTGAAGCCGCCGAGATCCGTGGGATTGGAATCCAGCATTTCGACCCGCCAGCCCTGCGACTCGGCGTAGCGCGAATACATCCGGAACAGATCCCCGGCGAACAGCGCCGCTTCTTCGCCGCCGGCGCCGCCGCGAATTTCCATGATGACGTTCTTGTCGTCGTTAGGGTCCCGGGGTAACAACAAAATCCGCAGCTCCGCCTCCAGCCGTTCCTTGTCCGCCTTCGCGCCGTCCAGCTCGGCCTGGGCCAGTGCGTGCATTTCATCGTCCAATTTTTCCCGCAGCAATTCCAGCGTATCCTCGATCGTTTTCAGACACGCCTTGTATTCCCGGTATTTGGTGACGATTTCCGTCAGTTTGGCATGGGTTTTGGTATTTTTCTGCCAGGTCGCCATGTCGTTCATGGCCTCGGGATTGCTAAGCAACCCTTCCAGATGGATATACCGTTCTTCAAGCGCTTGCAGCTTCTCGAGCAACTTCTTCCCTCACTTCCCCGTCTTCTGCCGGGGGTAATATGGATTCAACCGGCGGTTTCTCCGACTCCGGCCGAACGGATTCCAGGGCGCGGATGGCGACTTCGATCTGGTCGTCGCTCGGTTCGCGCGTCGTCATATATTGCAGCCACAGTCCCGGTTTCATGACAAAGGCCACCCAGGGGGTGTCGCAGTGGTTGCCGGCAAACCGGATGATTTCGTAGGCGATGCCCGCCACCAGCGGCAGCATGACCACCCGGGACAGAATGCGCAGCCACAGGGCCGGCCAGCCCAAAAAGGCGAACATGAAAATGCTGACCAGCATCACGATCAGCAAAAAATTGGTGCCGCAACGCGGATGCAGCCGCCCGAACGGCCGAACATTCTCGACGGTCAGCGGCAACCCCGCCTCGTAGGCAAAAATGGTTTTGTGCTCGGCGCCGTGATACTGAAAAACCCGCCGGATGTCGGCCATGGAGGAAATCGCCGCCACATAGGCAAAAAAGATGCCCAGGCGCAGCACGCCCTCGAACAGGTTCAACAGGCGCGGATCCGTGACGGCACTATGGATGAACTTGGCCGCATATGTCGGTACGATGACAAACAGCAGCACGGCCAGACCAAAGGCGGCAACCATGGTCAGGGCGATCTCCTTCGTGGAGAGTTCTTCCCCTTCTTCGCCGGCGGCCTGCGCCGAAAACGACAACGCCTTCAGCCCATAAATCAGCGCCTCGCCCAACGCGACCACGCCGCGGAGCAAGGGTTTCCTGAAGACGGGGTAGCGCTCGCCGATGGAATGCACCGGCTCCACCCGCACCATGATTTCGCCGGAAGGTTCCCGGACCGCGGTCGCGATCTGCTCCGGGCCTTTCATCATGACGCCCTCAATGACCGCCTGTCCACCGATCATCGGTTTCTTCTTCAAATCAAGTCCTCCCGGATATGAATACTGCAGAGCATCTCTGCTCTGCAGTCCCGTCAGC
>DCTI01000050.1 GCA_002329525.1 Negativicutes bacterium UBA1444 | reverse complement strand
GGCGACCGCCCGTTCGATGGAGAGGTGGGGGACGGCGGTGTGGCTTTCCCGGCGCAGTTTTTGGATTCGTTCGTTCATGCCGCGTTCTTCCATATCAGTGGCCTCCTATCGTGACGTTGGGGTGAACCTGCCGCAACACGGCGGCGATGCGGGCCAGTCGTTCCGGGGTGGGGGCGGCGAAGCCGGCGGTGTCGTAGCGGCGGTCGAGCCGTTCATATTTGCTGCTGCCGGTATTGTGATAGGGCAGCAGGTCGATCCGGCTTAAGTTCAGCTGGCGGACAAACCGCGCAACGGATTCGATGTGGGCGTCGTCGGCGTTGAAGTTCTCGATGAGCGGAATCCGCAGGTGAATGGACTGGCCAGTGGCGCTGAGGCGCAGCAGGTTGTCCAGAATCAAGTGATTGTCCTGGCCGGTGAATTTTCGATGTCGCAGCGAGTCGAGATGCTTTAGGTCGTACAGGAACAGATCGGCGCAGTCGAGCAGCCGGGCCAGGTTTTCATACGTCGCGTGGCCGCAGGTGTCGATTGCAACATGGATTCCCCGGCTCTTGCAGGTTTGCGCCAGCTCCCGGGCCGCTTCCGGCTGGCAGAGGACTTCGCCGCCGGACAGGGTGACGCCGCCGCCGGATTGCTCGTAGAACACGCGATCTTTTTCGATTTCTGCCAACAGTTCGGTGATGGTGGCCTGATGACCGGCGATCTCCCGCGCTCCCGGCAGGCACTCGTCGGCGCAGCTGCCGCAAGCCAGGCAAGAAGCGCGGTCGGTGACGATTCCTTCGCCGGTGGCGCGGATGGCTCCGGCGGGGCAGGTGGGCAGGCATTGTCGGCAGGAAGTGCATTTTTCGGCGTTAACCAGCAATTCCGGCGCGAAATCCTGACTCTCGGGATTGTGGCACCAAGCGCAGCGGAGCGGGCAACCCTTGAAAAAAACCGTGGTCCGGATTCCCGGCCCGTCATGGACGCAAAATTTTTGGACGTTGAAAATGAATGGCTGTTTCATGGCCGGTCCGGTTGGCTGACGACCAGCAGGCGCACCATTTTGTTGGTATAGTTGGCCCAATTGTGCGGAATCGTCGAGGGATAATGGGCGGAATCGCCGGGAAACAGCTCCTGCCGTTCATCGTCCAGAAACAGGGTGAGCGTGCCTTCCAGCACATGGACGAATTCTTCGCCGGCGTGCGGATACGGCACGATCGGCTCGTCGCTGTCGAGCGGCAATATTTCGATCATTCGCGGCAACAGCGCCAGGTTCGTGGCCCCAGGGGTCAGATGATAATGGATGAATCGGCCGGTGTCGACCCGGAAGACCTCTTTTTCATAGCTGCGCAGAATATGCGGGTGTTGCTGGCGCGAGGCCTGGAAGAAGGACGCTAGTTCGACGCCTAGGACCTTGGCGATGGCGGCCAGGGAGTCGATCGCGACATCCGTGAGGCCTCGTTCCAGCTGCGACAAAAAACCGATGGACAGATGGGTGGCCTGACTGACCTCTTTCAAGGTCAGTTTGTGTTGTTGGCGCAACTCCTTGATCTGCTGGCCGATTAATTTATTCATGGCTTACTCCTTGTTGAATTAACGGATTTGTGAAATTAAATCGGGATAATTTCATTATAAAGAAATTTGTCGAATAATCAACGAGATAAATTATTTTTTTATGAAATTTGCTTCGGGGCTGTTGTTGCACCGTGTTTTCGAATCCGTCGAAAAGGGGTAAAATATAAACGATACTGATGCGCGGATGGTGGAAAAGCCGGCGACAGATGAGGAGGGTTCCGATGGACAAAATCGAGCAACTACAACAGATGATTGCCGCAAGCGACAATATCGTATTTTTTGGCGGGGCGGGCGTGTCCACCGAGAGCGGAATTCCCGATTTCCGGAGCGTGGACGGTCTTTATCACGAGCAATACAAATACCCGCCGGAAACGATGCTGAGCCATACTTTTTATCGCGGACATACCGCCGAGTTCTTTGACTTTTATAAGAAGAAAATGATTTTTCCCGCCGCCAAACCCAACCAGGCCCATCTGAAGCTGGCCGAACTGGAAAAGGCGGGAAAACTGAAAGCGGTGGTCACTCAGAACATCGACGGGCTGCATCAACTGGCCGGCAGCAAGAGAGTCCTGGAACTGCATGGCTCCGTGAAACGGAACTATTGCGAGCAGTGCCGGAAGTTTTATGACGATTCCTTCATTCTGGGCAGTGTCGGAATTCCCGCCTGTGAGTGCGGCGGAACGGTGAAGCCCGATGTGGTGTTGTATGAGGAAGGCCTGGACCGGGATACCATGCAGCAGGCGGTGATGTATATTTCCCGGGCGGACATGCTGATCGTCGGCGGGACCTCGCTGGTTGTGTATCCGGCCGCGGGCATGGTCGACTATTATCGCGGCAGCAAGCTGGTACTGATTAATCGCGATTCCACCGGCGCCGACTACAAGGCGAATTTGTTGATTCAGGGCAATATCGGCGAAGTGCTCGGCCGAATCACGCTGCCGTGAAGGAGTGAAGGCTTTGAAACTGGTTTCATGGAATGTCAACGGCCTCCGGGCCTGCCTGAACAAGGGATTCGTAGATTTTTTCAACGCGGCGGACGCCGACATCGTCTGTATCCAGGAAACCAAGATGCAGCCCGGTCAGGCGGAAGTGAATTTCGCCGGCTACGAACAGTTCTGGAACAGCGCCGAGAAGAAGGGATACTCCGGCACCGCTGTTTTTTCCCGGACCCAACCGCTGGCGGTTTCCTACGGTATGGGTTTGCCGGAGCATGATCAGGAAGGCCGGATCATCACGCTGGAGTATGATGAATTTCAATTGGTGAACGTATATACGCCGAATTCGCAAAGAGGGCTGTCCCGGCTGGATTACCGCCTGCAGTGGGAGGATGATTTCCGGACCTATGTCGGACAACTGGACCGCCGGAAACCGGTGATCGTTTGCGGCGACCTGAATGTGGCGCATCAGGAGATCGACATCAAGAATCCGGCGGCCAACAAAAACAATGCGGGATTCACCCCGCAGGAGCGCGGCAAGATGACCGAACTGCTCGCGGCGGGACTGACCGACAGTTTCCGGCACTTATATCCCGACCGGCGCGATGTATATTCCTGGTGGTCGTACATGGGAAACGCCCGGGAGCGGAATGTCGGCTGGCGAATTGACTATTTTCTCGTTTCCCGCCAGGTCCAAAATCGAATCCGGGAAGCGGAAATCCGGATGGAAGTGCCGGGCAGCGACCATTGCCCGGTTGCCCTCGATATTTTTTGAACAAAGAAAGCCTGCGGAATGACGTTCCGCAGGCTTTTTCATGACAAGTGCCCTTGTTCGGGGCTTACTTTTTCAGATGAAACGGAATGGTGGTGACGATGACATCATCCCGCAAAATGAGCAAAGTTCGCAGCAACCAACCGGTCTGATTGTGCAAAAACCGGTGCCACCACTTCCGCGTCTCGAATTCGGGAATGATGACGGTGATATAGTCGTTGGGATTTTTGTGCTTCACCATTTGGGAGACGTAATCCAGAATAGGTTGGATGATCAACCGAAAATCAGAGGGAATGGTTACCAGGGGAACGCCGGTATCGCAAGCGTTCCATTTTTGACGGACCCGGTCGGCTTCCTCCTGGTCGGTGGCGACATAAAGAACGCTGACGTCTTTGCTGATCGCCTTGGCGTAGCGGATGGTTTGCGCAACCAGGATGGTCGGGCTGGCAATGGCGACAAGAACAAAATTTTTGCTATCCGACGGTGTATCAAACAGGTTCGGTCCATCCACCGGCAAATGCAGCTGTTCCGCCATGTCTGCGTAGTGGGAGTGGATTTTCTTGAAGATGAACACCATGATGGGGATAAAAACCAGGACGATCCAAGCGCCGTAGAAAAATTTTGCCTCGGCGATGATCAGGACGACGATGCCGGTGATGATCGCACCGAGACCATTGATAAGCGCCCGGGCGTGCCAATGGCTGCCTTTTTCGCGCCGCCAGTACACGACCAGGCCGGTCTGGGCGATCGTAAAGGATAAAAAGACGCCAATGGCGTACAAGGAAATCAGATGTTCAACCTTGCCGTCGAAAGCCCAGATCAGGATGCCGGCGAGGATGCTGAGTAAGACAATGCCGTTGGAATAGCTCAGGCGTTCACCCCGGTAGCTCAGGTAACGCGGCATATATTTGTCCTTGGCCAGGATCGACAACAGCGGCGGCAATCCGTTGTAGGAGGTGTTGGCCGCCAGATAGAGGATCATCATCGTGGTAATCTGGATGTAATAATAAAGCCAGTTGCGGCCGAACACATTTTCGGCGAGCAGCGACAGCATGGTCACATTTTCCTGGGGCAGGATATGGTAGTGAAGAATCAGAAACGAGATTCCGGCCAAAATCGAGCCCAACAGACCAGACATATAATAAGTCGTTTTGATGGCATTGCTCGCTTCCGGCGCCTTGAACATCGGCACGCCATTGGAGATCGCCTCCACGCCGGTCATGGAACTGCAGCCATTGGCA